>JBDTWC010000367.1:0-4103 GCA_040006875.1 Acidobacteriota bacterium
ACACCGCGATCGTTCAGGAAGACATCGACCTCGGCACGCAGATGGGCGTGCAGTCGACGCCCACGCTCTACATCAACGGCCGCATCGTGACCGGGGCGCAACCGGCCGAGGTGTTCGAGGCGATCATCGACGAGGAACTGGCCCGGAAAGCCGGCAAGTAGCCTAAGCCGTCGTCAGTACGATCTTGCCGCGCGCCCCCGGCGCCATCACGCGCCGGTGGGCCTCGGCCGCCTCGGAGAGAGGCAGCTCGAGGCCGACGACCGGACGCAGAACGCCCGAGGCGAGGGCTTCGGCCAGCGCCTCGTGGCCGCGCGCCACTTCCTCGGCGGTAAGGCCCCACAGAGCGAGCCCGGTCACGATCGCGTGCTTGCCCATGATCTTGCGCGGGTCGATCTCGATCCGGCCGCGGTTGCCGATCACCACCACGCGTCCGCGCGGCGCGATCATGGTCAGGTCGTGATCGAGATTCACGTTGGCCAGCATCTCGAGGATCATGTCGGGCCCGCGCCCGCCGGTGAGGGCCTGGATGCGCTCGACGTGCTGCGGGTCGCGATGGTTGACCACGTAGTGCGCTCCCTCGGCGGCCACCAGCGCCAAGCCGTCGTCGGTGCCAGCGGTGCCGACGACCGTGAGGCCGGCGGCGCGGGCCATCTGCACGGCCGCGAGCCCCACCGAGCCGCTGGCGCCGTGCACGAGCACCACTTCGCCCCCGCGCGGCAGGGCGCGGTCGAGGGCCACGCGGGCCGTGAGACACGGCACGTTCACGGCCGCACCCTCGGCAAACGAGAGGCGATCGGGCAGCGCATGCACCTGGGTCTCGGCGCAAACTACGACCTGACGATAGGCGCCGTAGGCGACACTATCGGCGGTGCCGCCGGTGTAGACGCGATCCCCTGCTCGCACGGTCGTGACGCCGCTGCCCACCGCTTCGACCACGCCGGCGCCGTCGGCGCCGGGCGAGTAGGGCAGGGGCGGCTTGATCGCGTAGCTGCCGGCGAGCATGTAGGTGTCGAACGGATTCACGCCCACGGCGTGCAGGCGCACGCGCACTTGGCCCGGCGCCGGCGTGGGCTCGGCAAGATCGTCGAACCGGAGGACCTCGGGTCCGCCGAACTCGTGGGCGAGGATGGCTTTCATGGGAGAGATTCTAGACCACGGCGTTGCCGCCCGCCCCCACGCCTGTTGCCGCGAGGCCCGCTACACTGTCGATATGGATTGGCTCGCTGGTCTCGGAACCCCCGCCGCCGCGCTCGCGGTCCTCACGGCGATGATCACGCCGGCGGTGCTCATCTCGGCCTGCGGCGCCCTGATCTTCTCGACCGCCACTCGCCTGGGCCGGGTGGTGGATCGCGTGCGCGCGCTGGCAGAGAAGTTCGAGGTGCTGGCCAAGGATCCTGAAGGCGACGACATGGCCGCCGACCGGCGCCAGCTCGTGTTCGCGCAGCTCGATCGCCAGACCTCGCGCGCCCGCTTGATTCAGCGGGCACTGGTGGCGTTCTACTCGGCCCTGGGCGTGTTCGTGGCGACCAGCGTGGCCATCGCCGTGCTGGCCGCGACTGCGCTCAACTTCACCTGGGTCGCTGCTGCGCTGGGCGTGAGCGGCGCGCTCTTCATGCTCTACGGCAGCGTGCTGCTCATCGTCGAGTCGCGCATGGCGATGGGCGCCATCTCGTCGGAGATGGACTTCGTGTGGAAGGTGAGCAAGCGCTACGCCGGCGACAAGCTCGACGAGGCACGCGGCGGGCCGGCCACGTGGATCGGCAAGCGGATCGGCTAGCCCGCCCGGCCGCTAGGGCACGATGAGCGGCGTGTCGAGCCGCACGCGCAGGATGGTGCCGGCCGGCAGGTTGACATCTTGACCCTCGGTGGCGGCCACGACGCCGCCGCCGCCGACCAGGATGCCGGCCACCGCGCCTTTGAAGCCGCCGAGAATGCCGCCGATGATCGCGCCCACGCCGGCGCCGGCGCCGATCTTGGCCGTGTCACCCTTGATGCCCTCGCTCTCGAGCGCCTGCAGCACCGTGGCCCGCACTTGCGTGGTCTGGCCGCGCACCGTCACCTGATCGAAGACCAGCGTGATCGCGCCCTTGCGATCGAGGCGCCCGGGCCGGTTGACCGCCGTGACCGTGCCGCGGAACAGCGAGCCGGCGGGCACGAGCACGTGCTCATGGCTGTCGACGTTGAGCACGGTCGTGGCCTCGACGCGATCTTCGACCTGCGCGGTGGCCGAGGTGATCGTGGTCTGCAGGCGCACGTCGATCTCGGTGCCGACCGGCAGCTCGCGGTCGCCGCCCGACGGCGCTGAGGTGGTGATGCCGCGGGCCGCCGACTGCGCCTGCGTGCGGATGCGATCGAGGTGAGTGCGGACCTCGGCGACTTCGGACTGCGACACCTTGCCCTCGCGCCGCAGCTTGCCGCGCAGATAGGCGAGGTCGTCGCGCACGTTTGAAAGATCGCGATCGAGGTCGGCGGCTTGGGCCGCGTCGCTGCGCCGCGCCTGGGCGATGTCGGCGGCAATCGGCGTGGCCGAATCCAGCAGCTGCTGCAGGTCAGCCGAGGTGACCTCCTGCGCGGCGATCGACGTGGTCAACGCGAGCAGAGCTGTGGCAATGGCGAGTCGGAACATCGAGACCTCCAAGGGATGCCTGTTCATCATCGCGCCCTTGGGGCACCGTGGCACAGGCGAATACGGGCGAGCAGATAAACGTGTGACGCCGCCGATGCCGGAATGGTTCCAGCTGGACAGAAACCGGGCGGCGGGCGTGGGTTGCGACCAACTCAGCGAGCGGAAGTAGCGCTGGTGTAGAGTGAACGCGCGTGTCAGACGTCGATCCTGTCCTCAGTGACCTTGCTTCGATTCTCCGCTGTCTGCGCTGCGGGCACACGGAGCTCGAAGCCGAGCAGGACCGCATCGCCTGCCTGACCTGCGGTGCCCACATCGACGTGCGTGACGGCGTACCGCAGGTGCGCCTTGCCGACGAGGACCTCGCCATCACCCGCGAGCGCGAGGCGGTGCGGCAGATGGAAGAGGCGCCGCTCTTGCGGCCGACGGATTTCTCGCTGCGGTCGCTGCTGGCCGATGACGGACCGCTGCTCGACGCCTTCGCCTCTTTGCCCTACGACGACGGCTCGGCGTTCTACCGCGACAACGAATACTTTCGGAACGTGGCTGGCTTCGCCCGGGTGTTCGACTACGCGGTCGCCACGCTCGGACCCGCGGCCGGCGGGCGGGTGCTCGACGTCGGTGCCGACCTTACCTGGTCCACCGCGCGCCTGGCCGCCCGCGGCTGGCGGGCCGTGGGCATCGATATCAACGACCACCTGACGGCGTCGCGGGCGCTCCGGCGGCGCGGACCCGCCTACGCCGTGCTCAACGTCGACATGCACCTGCCGACCTTCAAGGCCGAGTCGTTCGACGCGATCACGGCGTTCAACGCCCTGCATCACACCCATCGTCTGGAGGCACTCATCGGCACACTGGTGAGCGCGCTGCGGCCCGGCGGCCGGCTGTGCATCATCGAGCCGTACTGGTTCATCGAGGCGGTGCGGCAGGCCTTCGGCGCCTCCCAGATCGAAGCGGGCATCAATGAGAACGTCTACCGGCTCGAAGAGTGGCATCGCTGGTTCGTGCAGGCCGGCCTCGAACTGGAAAGCTACCTAGTCACGCACTCGTTCAACGCCGTCTACGTGAAGCAGAATCGCGGTGAGCAACCGCGCCGTTTGACCCTCGCCCAGGCCGAAGACGAACTCTTTGCCAACTACTATGACGCCGTGGTGACGGCGCCGGCGGAGATTCCGGGTGTGGTGCCAGCCGGTGCGACCTTCGACCTGCCGGTGACGATCGAGAACCGCGGCCGCTGGGGCTGGAGCAGTGAGGGGCAACTGCCGGTGAATCTGAGCTGCCACACCTATCGGGTCGAGGGATCGATCCGGACCCTCGTGACCTTCAGTGGCGGCCGCACTTCGCTTGGCGGCTACCTCCTGCCGGGCGCCAGCCGCGAGGTGCGCGTGGCGCTGCGCGTGCCCACCGAGCCAGGAAGATACGAGGTCGACGTCGACCTCGTGCACGAGAATCGCTACTGGTTCGCGGAGCGCGGTGGACG
>JBDTWC010000368.1:0-4095 GCA_040006875.1 Acidobacteriota bacterium
GGCGCCGGCGGTCGACGTGGCCGTGACGTCGCTGACAAACGCGTCGTAGCGCTGTTCGCCGTAGCCCATCGGAATCGCGCGCGGCATCACCAGCGCGCGCGGCCCCTCGAGCGGCAGACTCCACTCGAGGCTGATCGTGACCGTCGCGTCGCCGGCAGCCGCGTAGTGGAAGCGGTAGGCGACCTCGCTCCCGGCGGGTTGCGCAGACGCTGGAAGGGCAGTGGCAGAGAGGCCGAGAACCAGCACGGAGACGAAGGCGGGGAGGCGCATGGCCCGGAGTGTAGGCCATCGTCACCCGCGCGTCACGCGCCCGTGGCGGTCACTGACGGCGGTCGACGACGACCGTCCCGTTCTTCATCACCCAGCGCACGCCGCCGAAGAGCGCGTCCACGTTCTCGGTCGGATCGCCCTGCACGGCCACGAGGTCGGCCAGGTAGCCGGGCGCGATCCGGCCGAGGCGATCGCCCATGCCGAGCAGCTCCGCGGCGGTCGTCGTCGCGGTCGCGAGCGCCTGGACCGGGGTCATGCCGGCGCGTACGAACCAGCCGAGTTCGCGGGTGTTCTCGCCGAACATCGAGTAGACCGCGTCGGATCCCATCGCCAGCTTCACGCCGAGCGTGACGGCCGTGGCCACCGAGGCCTGATTACGCGCGATGTAGTCTTTCAGGGCCACTTCCGATCCGGCAGCGAAGCCGTACTCGTCGGCCGCGTCCACGTAGTAACGGTTGTGGTCTACGGTGGGCACCCACACCGTGCCGCGGACCTTCATCTCGCGCAGCGTCGCCTCGTCCAGGTCGGCGCCGTGCTCGACTGAATCGGCGCCGGCCCGCACCGCATCGGCCACGCCGCGGGCGCCGTAGGAGTGGATCGCCACCTTCTTTCCGGCGGCATGAGCCGCGTCGACGACGGCCTTCATCTCCTCGAAGGTCACCGTCTGGGTGCCGTCGACGACCTCGAAGCCGCCCTTCGAACCGAAGACCTTGATCCAGTCCACGCCGCTCTTGACCCGGTCGGCCACCAGGGTCGCCAGCCGGGCGGGATCGGGCGGCGCGCCGGCGCGCGCCGACAGGCCCGGCCCCGACGCGAAGATGCGCGGGCCGATCATGGCGCCGGAGGCGGTCAGTTCGCGCATCGCCAGATCCATGTCGTTGGCCGCGTTGAGATCGCGCACCGTGGTGACCCCGGTCTCGAGCGTCTTGCGCGCGTTCTCCTGCGCCAGGAACACGGTGACCGCGGGCAGCCGCCGCTGGCCGCGCGGCCGCGTGCCGGGCGCGTGATCCCAGAAGTAGGTGATGTGCGTGTGCACGTCGATCAGGCCGGGAATGGCCGTGAAGGCGCGCAGGTCGACGACCGGCACACCGGGCGGCACGGCGCCGTCGCCGGTGCCGACGGCGTGGATGCGATCGCCGACCACGACCACCACCGCGTCGGTGATGATGCGGGTGCCGTCCCAGAGGCTCTTAAAGCGAACGGCCGTGGTGGTGGGCTTCGCGCCAGTCAGTTGCCCTGGCGTGCCTTGCGCCGCGTCGGTCCGCGCGACCCCGGGCGAGAACATCAGCACGCCGATCGTTGCGGCCAGCAGCAGTCGTCTCATCGGTGTGGGTCTCGGGCGCGAAGGCGTTCAGAGGGGCTCGCACGCCACGCGGGTCGGGTCGCGGCTGAGCCGCCGCCAGTATCGCCCATCCATATCCCCCTGGCGCGCCGTTCACGACATCGGTCGCGGGCCGTCGCCAGCCGCCTGGGCCGTGTGCGTCACCCCGGCCGGCGGCCGGCTTTGCTACTCTGAACAGATGCAAGGCAAGGCAGGGGACACAGGGATCGGAACGGCCATTCTCGGCACCATCACGATCGGCCAGGCGCCGCGGCTCGATGTGGCCCCGGCCCTCGACGCCCATCTGCCGGCCGGCCTCGTGCGCCGCGACGTGGGTGTGCTCGACGGGATGACGGCCGAGCAGATCACGTTGCGCTACGCCCCGCGCTCGCGGGAGCGGCGCTTCCTGACGCGCCTGCTCGACGGCACCGCCGTGGAACTCGATGCCGCGGCCGCCGAAACCGGGGTGCAGCAGAAGCTCCATGACCTGGAGCAGGGCGGGTGCACCGTGATTCTGGTGCTGTGCAGCGGCGTCTTCCGCGGCCTCCGCACCCGGCGGGCGTGGCTCATCGAGCCCGACCGGATCCTGCCCGGCCTGGTGGGCGGCCTGGCCGGCGCCCGACGCGTCGGCGTGGTCATGCCACTGGCGCTGCCCATCGACGGCGAGCGGCGCAAGTGGGCGGCGTTGCAGATTCCGGCGGCGTTTGCCGTGGCTAACCCTTACGCCGACGGCGAGGAGCAGGCCGCGAGCGCCGCCCGGGAGCTGCAGCGCGGCGGTGCCAACCTGCTGATGCTCGACTGCTTCGGCTACACCGAACGCCACCGCCTGGCCGCGGCGCAGGCATCGGGTCTCCCGGTGCTGCTGTCGAGCGAGTTGATGGGGCGCGTGACCGGCGCGTGTCTGCCGGCCGCGTGACGCGGTATCATCGCCTGTCGGCCGTGCCTATTCGCTGTACCCGCGTCGTGACTCACCGCTCCATCCGCGTCGCGGGCCTCTGCGCGTTGACCGCCGCGCTGCTGGCGCCAGCCGCCACCGCTACAGCGCAGTCCACGGCCGCGGGGGGCACGCTGGCCAGCAGTGCTGGCCCCTCGAGTGCGATCGCGACGTCGATCGCCGCCACGTCGGGCACGCAGGCCACGCCGCCCACGCCGCCGCCCGCGCCGTCGGCGGCGCGCAGCGCGGCGCTGATGCCGAAGTGGCTGCAGGTGCACGTCGAGCAGCGCACCCGCTACGAGACCGTCGACGCCCGCTACCGGCCCACCGAGGTGGGCGGCGATCAGCAGCTGGACTTCCGTGAGCGCCTCCAGGTCCGGGCCTCGACCTCGCGTGCCTGGCTCTTCGGTGAGGTGCAGGACACGCGCGCCTCCCTCGTCGACAGTGCGTCCACCGTGGGCGCGTCGGCGGTGACCAAGACCAAAGTGGTGCAGCTGCACGCCGGCTACGCCTGGCGTGACCTCGGCGCCCACAAGACGACGCTCCAGATCGAGGCCGGCCGCATCAGCCGCGACCTCGGTTCACGCCGCCTGCTCTCGCGCAACCTCTACTCGAACTCCACCAACGCCTACGACGGCGCCATCGCGCGAGCGGCGGGGAAGACCTGGTCGCTCACCGCGCTGGCCATCCGGCCGCTCTTCTACACCTATCCGAAGGTCGCGCGCGATCCCCGCTACGACAAGCTGGTCATGAGCGGCCTCTACTTCACGAGCACGCGGAAGCGCGCCGCCAACGCCGATCTCTACGCCCTCATCTGGAACGACGGCAGCGGCGTGGCGACGGCCACGCGGCGCAAGCTGAACACCTTCGGCGGCCGGTTGTTCGGGCAGTTCGGGCCCGAACGGCGCGCCGAATATGAAACCGAGTTGACCTGGCAAGGCGGCAGCGTGGGTCCGCGCGATCACCGCGCGTGGATGCAGCACGGGCAGGTGGGCTACAACTTCCCGAAGGCGCGATGGAAGCCGCGTGTCCTGGCGGTGTGGGACTACGCGTCGGGCGACGCCGACCCCACCGATGACACCAACGGCACCTTCGACTCGCTCTACGGCGACCGTCGCTTCGAGTTCGGGCCGCTCGGGCTCTATGGCCTGATCGCGCGCGCGAACCTGGTGAGCCCGGGCGCGTGGGTGATCGTGAAGCCGACCGCGCCGCTCGAGACCTGGCTGCAAGTGCGCGGGCTGTGGCTGGCTCAGGCGCGCGACCGCTGGCGCGCGGTCGGCATCGGCGACGCCACCGGCCAGGCCGGCCGCCACGTCGGCACGCAGGTCGAGTGGCGCGCCCGCTACCGGTTCACGCCGCATTTCGACTTCGACGGCGGCGTCACGCTCTTTGACGAGAGCCACTTCGTGGAAGTGCTCCGGCCGTCGCCGCATGGCCACGCGGTCTACATGTATGCCGGAATTGAATTGAAGTATTGAGTACTTGGACTTTGACCGGGCGCCGACACGGCGGCTATGATCACCGGTCTCAGCCCATGCGCACGTCCCGTTCCAGCACCGCCGTCGTCGTC
>JBDTWC010000369.1:0-4086 GCA_040006875.1 Acidobacteriota bacterium
TCGGCGCCGATCACGGCATGGGCCTCGATCACGGTGCGCGCGCCGACCCGCACGTCGCGGCCGAGCACCGCAAGTGGTCCGATGCCCACCCCTTCGCCGAGCACCACCCCCTCGCCGATCACGGCCGTCGGATGTACTCCCGCCGGCATCACCGGCGGCGGCGCCAGCGCCTGCGCCGCCCGGGCGAAGGCGAGATAGGGCTGAGCGGCGCGCAGCATCGCGCACGGCGCGGCCGGCGACTCCAGACCGAGGATGATGGCCCCGGCCCTGGTCGTGGCGACGTCGGCGGCGTAGCGCTCGTTGGCCAGGAAGGTGACGTCGCCGGGACCGGCCGTGTCGAGTGCGGCCACGCGGGCGACGTCGATGGCGCCGTCGCCTTCCAGGCGAGCGCCGATGCGCTCGGCCAGCTGCTGCAAGGTCACGACGGTGAGCCTATCATGCAGGCGGAACGGCGAGTCGGGCCACGAAGGTGGCGAGATGGCGGAGGCCGAGCCGCGACGCCACGTCGTGCAGATGATGTTCCCGCGCCGGGGAATCCATGGCCACGGCGGCGCGAATGTCGGTCACGTCCGGATTCGCCTCGACCCGCCAGTTCACCCGCTGCAGGCCCTGCTGCGCGCCGCGCCAGGCCAGCATGTGACCCACCGTGGTGAAGGTGAAGTAGTAGCCGAGCAGGTTGGGCCCGGGCAGGATTATGAGCGCGAGCGAGCCGAGCAGGCCGAGCAGATTGGCGACGAACCAGCGCCGGTGGCGATCCGAGTCGCGCTTGAGCCCGTGGCGGAAGATGGTCATGGCGCGCTCGCCGGCCAGGTCGCTCGGCACGATCAGCACCGCGGCGGCCGCGGTGCGCAGATGCCAGAGCAGACGCTGTTCGGCCGCGCGTTCGACCATCCAGCGCAGGCTCTTGCGGCGCCAGCGGGCGCCGAAGCCCTCGGCCGCATGCACCGTGGGGTCGAGCTGCACGTGACGCTCGGCCTCGGCCTCGCGTAGCATGTTCATCACTCGGCGCTTCTGGCGATTCAGCCAGCCCCCGCCTTCCTCCACGAGCTCAGCGGCGCCCTCGCTGGGCTCGAAGTAGGGCTCGTAGAGATCGGGCCCAATCGGGATCAGGAACACCTCCATGATCGTGGGACGCAGCCGCGACGGCCGTGGTTCGCCGTCCACCTACTGCGGCACTGCCGGCTTGGGGATGCGCCGCGAGCTGCGCGTCAGCGTCAGCGGCACGGCCGGCTTGCCGGCCCGCTCCCACGCGCCGGCGATGAAGGCCGCGGCCGAGGCGATCGAGTCGGCCACACGCTGGTCGAGCGTGGGCAGGGCCGCGCGACGGAAGGCCTGGTAGAAGGCGTCGTCGTAGTAGTCGCGGCCGGTCGCGGCGGCACGGTCGGCGGCCAGCATCGGGGCGGCCAGGCGGTAACTGTCGAGCAGGATCTGGAACATCGCACCGCGCGGATCGAGCACGGGCGGCTTGGCCGCGGGACGCACGGTGAGCTCCGTGGCGAAGCGGTCGAAGAGATCGGCCTCGAAGCGGCTGTGCGCGCCGGCCTGCCCGGTGAGCTGGCCGTCGTAGTTCTTCACGGCGTGCAGCGGCACGTGACCATCGCTCACGTAGTGCACGAGCACGGCCGAGAAGAGCGCGATGTTATCGAGGGTGTAGGGCGATGGCGCCGGACGCTTCAGCGCCGCGAACTCGCGTTCGAGCTTGCCGTAGAACTCGGCCGTCCGCCACGGCAGGGTCCCCTCGCGGGCGACGGCCTCGCGGCCGAACTTCTCGACCGCCCGGTCGTATTCCCGCGGCAGCGCGTCGAAGGGGAAGGGGCCGTACTGCGCGGCATCGAGGTCCAGGAAATGGTTGGGCGGTTCCTCGTCCCAGCCCACGTTGCGCCACAGGTCTGGGTCGACCGAGCGCTCGACGATGAAGGCGCGCCGCGCCTCGAACAGCGGCCGCAGTTCGGCCGGCAGCAGCGCGATCATCTGCCCGGCCACGCGCTTGTGGGCCTCAAAGCCCCACCCCTTCACGCCGGCCGGCAACAGCACCACCAGCGCCAACGTAGCCATCCACGGCCCTCGTGCTCGCATGATTCGCATTGTATCCGCCGCGCTCAGCGCGGCACCTCCACGATCACGCCGGCCCAGCCGTCCTGTCCCGACGGGCCGGAGTAGCGTGCGTCGTTCAGGGTCACCGTGTAACCCGTGGCCGACGGCGCGATCACGTAGAACGGAAAGCGCGACCAGGCCAGGAACTGGCGGCCCCGCTCGGTGGCTGCCGCCGCCGTGGCCGCGGGCAGCGCGTCGTTCTTCGTCACCCCGTAACCCGCTGGCCGGAAATGCGGCGCCGGCAAGAAGTTCACAAAGCCCTTCTCGTAGCTCTCGCCGATGTCGATGATCACCTCGCGGTGGAAGGGGTTGACGGCCACCGGCGTGACCATGAAGCGCGCTTCGGGCCTACCGGCGCGGGTCAGGCCGGCCTGGACGACGCTGCGTGCCCAGAGATTCGAGCCGAACATCAGTGCGACGTAGAGGGTGGCGGCCGCGAGCGCGACCCGGGCGGCGCGGGTGCCACCCGCGGTGCTGCGCGATCGCGCCGCCCAGACGACACCCACGCCGAGCAGCAGGTAGAGCCACGGATCGACGATGTAGAGCGCATCGCCGTAGAACCAGCGGCCCGAGAACGGCATCAGCAAGCGGATGCCGTAGCTGTTCATGTAGTCGAGCAGCGGATGCGTCCACGTCGCGAGGGCGGCGAGCCACAGCACCTGCCCGGGAACGACCGGCGCCGGCGCGGGCACCCGCCGTTGCCGCACGAGGCGGTCGAAGGCGACGACGAGCGCGGTCAGGGCCAGCGGCAACACCACCATGGCCGGCGGCCCGTGAGTCCAGCCGCGCCGGAACGACATCTGCACCGTGCTCGTCGCGAGCACCGCGATGTCGAGGTCGGGCGCGTTGGCGGCCAGCGCCAAGGTCACGAGCGCCAGCGGCGTGCGGCGCTTGAGTCCGGCGTGGCCCATGGCCAGGCCGGTCAGGGTGTGACAGATGGGATCCATGCAGGCGTAGCAGGCACGCGGCTAGCGCGGCGCGGCCAAGTCGCGCAGGTCCTTGCGCAGCACCTTGCCGACCGGCGACTTGGGCAGGTCGTCGCGGAAGCGCACGACCCGCGGCACCTTGTAAGCAGCCAGCGACTCGCGGCAGTAGTCGCGCAGGATCCCGGCGGTGAGCGCTGGATCGCGGCGCACGACAAACGCGCACACGACCTCTCCAGAGATGTCGTCGGGCGTGCCGATGACGGCCACTTCGAGCACGCCAGGATGCGCGGCAATCACCGCTTCCACTTCGTTCGGATACACGTTGAAGCCGCTCACGAGGATCATGTCCTTCTTGCGATCCACGATGTAGAGATAGCCGTCGTCGTCGGCCGTGGCCACGTCGCCGGTCGAGAGCCAGCCGTCGCGCAGCACCCGCGCCGTCTCGTCGGGTCGCTGCCAGTAGCCGGCCATCACCTGCGGCCCGCGCACGAGCAGCTCGCCGGCCTCACCCGGCGCCACGTCGCGGCCTTCGGCATCGACGATGCGCACGTCGGTGCCCGGAACCGGCGTGCCGATCGACTCACGCTTGTTGCGATGGAACGGCACCAGCGACACGACCGGCGAGGTCTCGGTGAGACCGTAGCCCTGATACATCGGCGTCTTCGTCATCGCTTCCCAGCGCTCGCCCACCGCCGGCACGAGCGCCATGCCGCCGGCCACCGTGCCCTTCAACGTGAAGCCGGTGTGCTGCTGGAACCACGGCTCGTGCATCAGGCCCGCGAACAGTGTGTTGACGCCGGTCAGCCACGTGGCGCCTTCGGTGGTGAGCGCCTGCTTCAGGTTGGCGAGCGGCCGCGGACTGGGAATGAGGATGTTGCGTCCGCCGAACACGTAGAACACCATCAGGTTGGCCGTGAACGCGAAGATATGGTAGAGCGGCAGCGCCGTGACGACCGTCTCTTTGCCGGCCACTACGCCCGGCTTCCACACCTCGATGCACTGGATGACGTTGGCGTGCAGGTTGCCCTCGGTGAGCGCGGCCCCCTTGCTCACGCCGGTCGTGCCG
>JBDTWC010000370.1:0-4085 GCA_040006875.1 Acidobacteriota bacterium
TGGCGTGGCCCAGGAGCTCTTGCACCACCTTGGTGTGAACGCCGGCGGTCAACGACGGCAGAAGCGCCCGGTGCTCGTGTGGATTCACGGCTGCGGCTCCGTCCGGCTCGAGCCAGGAACTGCGTCCGTACGACGGTGAGCGGCTCGCGCGCGCACGGCGTCGTGCGCGTCTCGATGAACCACCGGCTCAGCGTCTTCGGCTTCCTCGACCTGTCACAGATTGGCGGCGAGCGGCGCGCAGTCCGGCCACGTCAGCATGCTCGACCTCTGCAGTCGCTGCAGTGGGTGCGAGATCACATCGGCAGCTTCCGCGGCGATGCCGGCAACGTCACGATCTTCGGCCAGTCGAGCGGCGGCGGCAAGGTCACGACGCTGATGGCGATGCCGGCGGCGAAGGGCCTGTTCCACAAGGCCGCGGCGATGAGCGGATCGTTTGTCGGCGCCTCGACGCGCGAGTCCGCGACGCAGCTGACGACGCCGGTGATGAAGGAGCTGGGCCTGAGCGCGTCGCAGGTCGCGAAGTTGCACAGTCAGCACGGAGGCGCTGCTCGGCGCCGGTCTGAGCGGCGCAGAAGATCGCGCCGTTCGCGTTTCCGCCGCCCGGCAGCGCGCCGAGGATCAATCTCGGCTGGTAGCCGGTGGTCGACGGCACGGTGCTGCCCGAGTCCCCGTTCGACACAGCCGCACCGGCCACTGCCGGCGGACATCCCGTTCCTGCTCGGCAACACGTACCCACGAGTTCACCACGGGCATCGGCAAGCCGCAGGCGCATCAGATGACGTGGGAGCAGTTGAGCGCGGCGCTCACGCCGCAGCCGGCCGCGCGCACGACGCCGGCCATCGTCGCTTACCGCACGGTGTTCTGCACCGCCAAGCCGTTCGAGATCAACGGACTGATTGGCGCCGACCTGTACCGCCGCGGCGCGATTCTCCAGACGGGGCTCAAGGCGAAGCAGGCCGGCGCCCCGGTGTACGCCTATTGGTTCGGCTGGAAGACGCCGGCGCTCGACGGTCCGTCCGCTCGCATACCATTGCCAGGACCTAGCCTTCTGCTTCGACAACATCGACCTGCGCGTGCAGCCCACAAGTGGCGGCGACGACGCGCGAACACCGGCGTCGCAGATGAGCCGCGCGCTGATCGCGTTTGCGAAGACCGGCGACCCGAATCACGACGGCATCCCGATGTGGGCGCCGTTCACCGAGTCGACCCGCGCCATCATGATCGTGGACGCACGGTGCGAGATGAACACGGACCCCGACCGCGCCGCGCCTCTGGCGCTCGCGTCGCCGTAACGGCCGGCGAGAGAATCGGGGCTCACCACGGTTGCCGCGCACGACCACCCGTCGTATCCAGCACGGACCCTGCAGGCCATCGCGGCGTACCGCCAGACTCGCCGCCAACACGGACGCGGTCGACCTCGCAGTCGGGCCGGAGCCTCGACTGGATGAGCGCAACACTGGTCACCGCGCAGACTCTCCAAGGCATCATTGCGAAGCGTGTCCGGGCCCGCGTAAGTTTTCTTCCCGAAGTTGCGTTCATTGAGATGAGGACGTCGAATCGACGCACGTGTCGGGCGGTGCAGTAGGCACGTGCATCCAGGCGATTGTCGTTTGCAGACGACGCAACTGGAGCGGCATCTGGTGCGCTGCCGCGCCAATCCTGGCAGCGACACTCAGCGCCGACGCTGAGTCCAGTCGCACGTGGCCCCGCAGGCCGCGCCTCCACATCGCCCGATGTGGAGCAGTTCGTACTCGTGGGCCACATGGGCCCACGGGTTACCGACGCCGAACGGTCAATCCAGGCGCCGAAGAATCCCGTCCAGATGGTTCCGCCCAGCGCGTGACCACCAACTCACCGTAGGCCGAGGGTGACGACTCTCTGCCAGGCGATGACGACGGCCGGGTGAGACCGACGCACCCACGGCCGACAGAACGCGTGACGGGCCATCCCGCCCAGGATCTTCTGGCTCGACTCGCCGCTCGGTCGAGCCAACGGAGGCAATCGCGTGACGGCCCGACAGACTTGCCGGGCCCACGAACGATGGGGTGACGGGACTTGTCTTCGAACGCAGGTTGCCTACGGTAGAGACATCGAGGAACACGACATCATGAAGCCAGAAGCACCCGGGCCACTCTCAGAGCCAGGCTGTTCTCGAGCGGAGGGTGCGTCTTGCACGACAGAACGATCCAGCGACGAACGCCCACGCGCACGCACCCACGCCACGAAGCCACCTCGCCGGCCCTGTGCGGGCCGCCGAACACGCCGGCGGTCTCGGCATGCCTCGGCCCCTGGCCGGAGTCCCCGCAGCAGGCCCGTGACAGCGCGGCCCGCCGCTCCGGCACGCCGATTCTTCGGGATTGCTCGGGCGCGTCAAGGCTTCGCTCGCTGCGCTCGCCGCGCCGCGCCTTGACCCGCCTTCCGCGCCCCTCGTCAGGCTTTTATCGGAGCGGCGGGGTTACCCCGTACCGCTCCCATCTGCCAAAGGTGAACCAATGAGCACGACACAGCCCAGTGACTCGAGCGAACGGCTGATCGTCGCCACGGCGGCGATGGAGGACGGACTGCTTACGGTCGCAGAAGCCGCGCGACTCTTGAACGTCACGACCTCATGGGTCTACGAACACACGCGAGACGACGTCCTTGACCGGCTCCCGGCGGTGAAGCTCGGGAAGTATTTGCGGTTCGACCGACGGGATCTTCGCGCGTATATCGACGACAAGCGGGAGGCGTCGCGCACGCCGCACCGCCGACGTTGATCTCGCCTGCCCTGCCGCGCTAGCGTGGAGGCACCAGACGGCAGGGCGAGCCACACACGGAAGGAGGTCGACGTGGCTCGTCGACGTTATCAGACAGGTTGTTTATTCAAGCGCGGCAAGCGCCGCAAGGTGTGGGTCGCGCGGTGGAGAGAGGACGTGTTGCTGGAGAGCGGCACGGTGGGTCGGTTGCAGCGATCGGTCGTGCTCGGGGATGTCGCCGAGCTCCCGACGAAGCGACACGCGCGGCTGCGGCTGGAGGAACAGCTGCGGCCCGTCAACCAGGGGACTGGCCGGCCAGAGGCTTCTCTGCAATTCGGTGCGTTCGCCGAGGAGCAGTGGAGCGCGCTCGTGCTGCCCACGCTGAAGCTCTCGACGCAGCACGGCTATCGCTACGTGCTCGCGAAACA
Source organism: Acidobacteriota bacterium (assembly GCA_040006875.1). Taxonomy (GTDB): domain Bacteria; phylum Acidobacteriota; class Vicinamibacteria; order Vicinamibacterales; family UBA2999; genus CADEFD01. The sequence continues at coordinate 3,164 of JBDTWC010000370.1, forward strand.
CCTGCTCCCCTACTGGAGGGACTGGCGGTTGCGGGACATCGGCAAGCTGGACGTCCAGCAGTTCGTGGCCGGCAAGTTCCAGCAGAAAGCCGGGTGGCAGACGGTTCGCAATGCGTGGACGCTGCTGTCGGGCATCCTCGAGACGGCGGTCGAGTACGGCTATCTCACGGCAAACCCGGCGCGCGGGGTGAAGTTCCCGCCGCAGGCGCTGCGAGAGCCGCCGGCCCTGATTGCCGGCGACGACTTCGCGCAGCTCTTGAGCGAGGTCGGCGAACCGTACCGCATGATGATCGGACTCATCGCGGCAACGGGCTTGAGGGTCGGCGAGCTCCTGGCGCTCCGATGGCGCAGCCTGGATTTGCATATCGGTACGCTCACGGTGCGCGAGTCGGTATTCGAGGGGAAGATGCAGCAGCCCAAAACGCTGAAGGCGCGGCGGACGGTCCCGCTGGGTCCGCACGCGATCAAGCTGCTGAACGAGCATCGCGATCGGTCCGTGCGCAAAGCCGACGAGGATCTGATCTTCCCCAACTCCCAGGGTGCGCCGATGCGGGAGTCGAAGGTGCTGAGGCGCGTGCTTCAACCGGCCGCCGAACGGGCCGGGCTCGGGCGGGTGACATGGCATCAATTCCGCCACATTCACTCGTCGCTGCTCAACGATCTCCGCGTGCCGGTCAAGATCGCCCAGGAGCAACTCGGGCACGCTAGCATCTCGACGACGCTCAACATCTACACGCACGTCGTCGCGGCATCGCACCGGCGCGCGATCGAGGAGGTCGAACGCCGGTTGTTCCCAAGTGTTCCCAAGTCTCCAGAAGTGGACACGAACTGAGGTCTTGTAAGTGACAGTGCGTTAAAGAGTTAGGATTGGAGGCGCCGCCCGGATTTGAACCGGGGATGGAGGTTTTGCAGACCTCTGCCT
>JBDTWC010000371.1:0-4081 GCA_040006875.1 Acidobacteriota bacterium
CCGCGTCATCGGTCCGCCCTGCCCGGTGGGCCCCAAGCCGAGCCGCACGACGAGCTTGGCGAGGCCCTGACGCGTGACGCCGAGCTCGCGCGCCACTGCGCTCGGCCGCTGGCCGCAGCGGTCGAAAGCGGCGCGCACGTAGGCAGCCTCGAAGACGCGGCGCGCCTGGTCGAGCGTCGTGCCGCGCGCGGCTGGCGCGTCGTGCCACACCGCGCGCACGTCATCGGCGACGATCAGGCCGCGAGACGGACCGGCCGCGGCAATCGCCGCCATCACATTCTGCAGCTCGCGCGCGTTGCCGGGCCAATCGTGGGCGGCGATGACCGCCATGAGCGATGGCGCCAGACGCGCACTGCGGCGCAGGCCCTGCATCATCTGCCGCCAGAAGTGCTCGGCCAGCAGGGGGATGTCCTCGCGGCGCTCGCGCAGCGGCGGCACCACCAGCCGCACCACGTCGAGGCGGAACCGCAGGTCGTGGCGGAAGCGCCCGGCCGCAGCCTCGTCGCGCAGCGGGCGGTTGGTCGCCGACACCACGCGCACGTCGACGCGCCGGGGCGCGTTCTCGCCGACGCGCCGCACCTCGCCTTCCTGCAGCACGCGCAGCAACTTGGCCTGGGCGCGCGGCGACAACTCGGCCACCTCGTCGAGAAACAGGGTGCCGCCATGCGCGTCCTCGATGAGCCCGCGCCGATCGAGGGCCGCGCCCGTGAAGGCGCCCTTGGCGTGCCCGAACAGCTCCGCATCGACCAGTTCGTCGGAGAGCGCCGCGCAGTTCACGGCCACGAACCCGCCTTGGCGACGCGGGCCGGCCGCATGGACCGCGCGCGCGACCAGTTCCTTGCCCACGCCGCTCTCCCCTTCCACGAGCACCGGCACGAGCACGCCGGCCACTTTGGGGATGAAGGCGCGCAGCCTCGTCATGGCGAGGCTGACGCCGACCAGGCCATAGGGCGCGTCGGCGGGCGCCTCGGCCGACAGCGTGAGACACGACGCGAGCAGCGGCGCCGCGATGTCGGCGGCGGCGGCGACAAGGTCGAGATTCACGGGCGGCGCGGCGCTCGCCCGCGACCACGCCAGCTGCGCCACCGGATCGAGGCCGTAGAGGATGGGAGTGCTGTCGACCCCGCGCGCGCCCGGGTGCGGCAGCGGATGGCCGCTTGCGGCCATGACCCGCCACGGCGCCTCGGTCCACACGGCCACGGCCTCAGCGCCGAGCGCGCCTTGCAGATGGCGGCAGATGCGTTCGACGACGCGATGATCGTTGGGAGCGAGAGCGTCCATGCGGTGTGCCGGTGCCCACTGCAAAGGCGGTTCCGGGCGCCGATCCGCCGTCGTTGCCCGCGATCGTGCGCCCCGGCGTCACCGGGGGCCGCAGAAAGTTCGTATACAATCAGGCCGCGATGCTGCGGTTTCTTACCGCCGGTGAGTCGCATGGCCGGGGCCTGGTGGTCATCGTCGACGGCCTGCCGGCCGGCCTGCCTCTCGATCTCGACCGGCTCAATCTCCTTCTGCGACGGCGCCAGGGCGGCTACGGCCGGGGCCGTCGCATGGCCATCGAATCCGATCACGCCGAGGTGCAGAGCGGCGTGCGCCATGGGTTCACGACGGGTGGCCCAGTGGCGTTGCTCATCACCAACCGCGACTGGGTCAACTGGCAGCGCACGATGTACACGGGCGCCGACCTGCCGGCCGAGGCCACCGGCGCCAATCGCGCTCCGGTTGTCCGTCCGCGCCCTGGTCATGCCGACCTGGCCGGCGCCTTCAAGTACGAACACCAAGACGTGCGCGACGTCCTCGAACGGGCCAGCGCGAGAGAAACGGCCGCCCGCGTCGCCGCCGGTGGCCTGGCGATTCAATTGCTCGAGGCCATTGGTGCCGGCGTCACCAGCCACGTCACGGCCATTGGCGAGTTGATGCTGGCGGCCGATCGTGCCGTCGCGTTCGCCGAAGCACAGGCCTTGGCCGACGACGCGCCGCTCCGCTGCGTCGACGTGGAACTGGAAGCGCGCCTGATCGCGCGCATCGATCAGGCAAAGACCGACGGCGACACGCTCGGAGGCACCTTCGAGGTGATCGTCACCGGCCTGCCAGTGGGCCTCGGCAGCTACGTGCAGTGGGACCGTAAACTCGATGGCCGGCTGGCGCAGGCGATGATGTCGATTCCGGCGATCAAGGGCGTGGGGATCGGCCTTGGCGCCGCCAGTGCGGCCGCGCCCGGCTCGCGCGTGCACGACGAGATCCTGCCGCCTGAAGGCGCCGGCCAGCGCCCGCGGCGCCCGACCAATCGCGCCGGTGGCCTCGAAGGCGGCGTGACCAACGGCGAAGACGTGCGCGTCGTCGGCTACATGAAACCGATCGCCACGTTGATGCAGCCGCTGCGCTCGGTCGATCTCACGACGCTCGTCGCCGCTCCGGCCGCGATCGAGCGTTCGGATGTATGTGCGGTGCCGGCTGCCGCCGTGGTCGGTGAGGCGATGGTGGCGTTGGTGCTTGCCGATGCCGTGCTCGAGCGCTTCGGCGCCGACTCGCTCGCGCTCATCCAGCGCCACATGGCGGCCACCGCCGCGGCTCTGGCGACGCGGCTCACGCGGGCCCCGCAGGGGGTCTGAGCGTGGCCCGGGCCGTACTCAAGCTGGGGGCGCCGGCACTGCGCCAGTCGGCGGCGCCGGTGGCGGCTGTCACGTTAGAGATTCAAGCCTTGGTCGATGAGATGGTCAGCGCGATGTACGCCGAGCGTGGTGTGGGGTTGGCCGCGCCGCAGATCGGCGTCGCCCTGCGCATCTTCGTCGTCGACACCTCGAGCGGCCGCGATCCGCAGGCCTTGAAGGTGTGCATCAACCCGACCTGGGGCGAGCGCGACGGCATGCAACTCGAGGAAGAGGGCTGCCTTAGCCTGCCCGGCTTCTCGGCCACGGTGGCGCGCGCCGCGCGCGCCGTCGTGCATGCTCTTGATCGCGAGGGCCAGCCGCACACCGTGGCCGGCGACGGCCTGCTGGCGCGGGCCTTGCAACATGAGATGGATCATCTCGACGGTCAGCTCTACGTCGATCGTCTGCGCGGTCTCAGCCGCGCCATGATCCTGCGCAAGGTGCGCAAGCTCGAACGCGCCGGGCGCTGGTGACGACGTGCGCATCCTGTTCTTCGGATCGCCCCAGTTCGCCGTGCCGACGCTGCAGGCGCTCGTGGCCTCGAGTCACGCCGTGGTCGGGGTCGTGACGCAACCCGATCGCCCGCGCGGCCGTGGCCAGCGCGTCACGCCCGGCGCCGTGGCCGCCGCCGCCCAGGCGCTCGGCCTGCCGCTGTTCCAACCCGCGAAGCTCTCCGTGCCCGGCGTGGCCGAGGCGCTGGCCGCGTTCCGCGCCGACCTCGGCGTGGTGGCCGCTTACGGCAAGATTCTGCCCGACTGGCTGCTCGCGTTGCCGCCAGCCGGGATGGTGAACGTGCACGCGTCGTTGCTGCCCGCCTACCGTGGCGCGGCGCCGGTGCATCGGGCCGTGATCGAAGGCGCGCGCGAGTCGGGGGTCACCATCATGCGCGTCGTCTCGGCGCTCGATGCCGGGCCGATCATCGATCGCGCGGTCGTGCCGATCGGGCCCGACGAAACCAGCGCCGAGCTCGAACGCGCGCTCGGGCAGGTGGGTGCGCCGCTGCTCGTAGCGGTCGTGGACCGCCTGTCGGTCGGCGCCGTCGTCGAGACGCCGCAAGACGAGCGCGCCGCCACCTACGCCGCCAAGATCACGCGCGCCGACAGCGCGGTCGCGTGGACCCGTTCGGCGCGTGCCATTCACGACCAGATTCGCGGTCTCCATCCGTGGCCCCACGCCGCTACGAAGATGGCCGGTCAGCGCGTCATCCTGCACCGCAGCGTGCGGATCGAGGGCGCAGGTGCGGGCCCACCCGGCCACGTGCTCGCGAGCAGCGTCGCCGGCATCGACGTGGTCGCGGGCGACGGCGCGGTGGTGCGTCTCACCGAGCTGCAGGCGGAAGGCGGCCGACGGCTCCCCGCGGCCGACTACCTCGCCGGTCATCCGCTGCCGGCCGGCGCCACCTTCGACGCCCTGTGATCGCGCCGGCCCGACGC
>JBDTWC010000372.1:0-4061 GCA_040006875.1 Acidobacteriota bacterium
TGGTTGACGTTGGTCTCGAAGCGCAGATCGCGATTGGTCAGGATGCCGACCAGACGTCCTTCCTTGCTGCCGTCTTCGGTCACCGGCACGCCCGAGATGCGGTAGTGCTTCATCATCTCCAGCGCTTCGTGGATCTTGTGGGTGGGGGAGAGCGTGATCGGGTTGACGATCATGCCGCTCTCGGACCGCTTGACCCGGTCCACCTCCGCGGCCTGCTCCTCGATCGACAGGTTCTTGTGGATGACCCCGATCCCGCCCTGTTGCGCCATGGCGATCGCCATCGACGACTCGGTCACCGTGTCCATGGCGGCGCTGAGCAGCGGCACGTCGAGCGGGATGTTGCGGGTCAAGCGCGTGGTGACGTTGACCTGGGCCGGCAGCACGTTCGAATACCGCGGCACGAGCAGGACGTCGTCGAAGGTGAGGGCCGTTGACAGCATCGAGTCGAGCGAGGCGGCGGCCGGCGAAGTCGTGGCGGTGGGCAGCGTCATGGGCGGTCGTCTCTCGGGTCAGATGCACGAAAGGCCGACGCAAGGGTCGGCCTGTGGAAGTCGCGGGTGGGTGGCGCTGGACGGAATCGGTTCACGGCGTCAGTTGGCTCCGTGGCACTTCTTGAATTTCTTGCCGCTGCCGCACCAGCACGGATCGTTGCGGCCGATCTTGGGCTCGTCGCGCCGCACCTGCGTAATCGGCGCGTCGTCGCCGCCGCTACGGGCCGGACGCGGCGCTTCGTCGAAAGCCGGCTGGCTGATGGCACGCGCCGGCGCCGGGAAGGTCGCGGGCGCGGTATCGGACGGGCCGCTGTAGATGAGCGGCGTCTGCTTGCGCGGCGCCGGACGAACCGGGGCCACGATCGCCTCGGGCTCGCCGTCGACCGGCCGCAGCCACCACAGGTAGCGCACCATCTCGGCTTCGACGCGGCTGCGCATGTCCTGGAAGAGCTGATAGCTCTCCTTCTTGTACTCGACCAGCGGATCGCGCTGGCCGTAGCTGCGCAGGCTGATGCCATCCTTCAGGTGGTCGAGCGAGTAGAGGTGGTCTTTCCACTGCGTGTCGACGATCTGCAGCATCAGGTCGCGTTCCACCCGGCGCAGGATCTCGGCCGGCACGACCCGCTCCTTCTCGCCGTACTGGGCCTGCACGCGTTCCCACAGCGCAGCGCGGATCTCGGTGCTTCGGCCGTCGAAGGGCACGGTGGCGTAATCGTGCTCGTCGAGGGCGAAGAGCTCGGTGAGTTCGCGGCGCAGCGCGTCGAGATCCCACGACTCGGGGTCGGCGTCCTTGCCGAGATAGAGGTTGACCTTGTCGTCGACCAGGTCTTCCGCCGTGGCCATGAGATATCCGCGCGTGTCCGACGTCTCGTCTTCGGTGACGCGCACCACGCCGACGAGCACCTCGCGGCGCAGCGTGTAGACGCTCTCACGCTGCTTGTTCATCACGTCGTCGTACTCGAGCAGGTGCTTGCGCACGGCGAAGTTCTGCGCTTCGACCTGCTTCTGCGCCCGCTCGATGGCGCGGCTGACCATGCCGTGCTCGATCGGCACGCCTTCTTCCATGCCCAGGCGCTGCATCAGGCCGGAGATCCGGTCGGAGCCGAAGATGCGCATCAGGTCGTCTTCAAGCGACAGGTAGAAGCGCGAGCTGCCCGGGTCGCCCTGACGGCCGGCGCGACCACGCAACTGGTTGTCGATGCGCCGGGCTTCGTGGCGCTCGGTGCCGAGGATGTGCAGCCCGCCCTGCGCGATCACCTGGTCGTGTTCCGCGTCGCACTGCGCCTTGAAGTGGCGGAAGATGCGGTCCCAGTCGGGGCGCGGCACGCGGTAGTGCTCGACGCCGTGCATGAAGTAGACGAACTGGTCGTCGTCGACGAAGCGCTCCTCGCCGGGCTCGAGCTTTTGCGCCACTTCCTCGGCCAGGCACTGCTGGTGGGCCATGTGATCGGCGCTGCCGCCGAGCAGGATGTCGGTGCCGCGGCCGGCCATGTTGGTGGCGATGGTGACCATGCCGAGGCGCCCGGCCTGGGCCACGATCTCGGCTTCCTGGGCGTGATACTTGGCGTTCAGCACCACGTGCTTGATACCGCGGCGCTTGAGCATGGCCGAGATCTTCTCGGACTTCTCGATGCTGACCGTGCCGACCAGCACGGGGCGGCCCTTCTTCTGCTGCTCGATGATGTCGCCGACGATTGCCTCGTACTTCTCGGCTGCCGTGCGGTAGACCAGGTCGGGTTCCTCGATCCGGCGCAACGGCTTGTTGGTGGGGATCACCATCACGTCGAGCTTGTAGATCTTGTTGAACTCCGGCGCCTCGGTTTCGGCCGTGCCGGTCATGCCCGACAGCTTGGCGTACTTGCGGAAGTAGTTCTGGAAGGTGATGGTCGCGAGGGTCTGGTTCTCGCGCTCGATCTTCACGCCTTCCTTGGCCTCGACCGCCTGGTGCAGCCCGTCGCTCCAGCGCCGCCCGGGCATGAGCCGTCCGGTGAACTCATCGACGATCACGACCTGGCCGTCCTTGATCATGTACTCGACGTCGAGGCGGTAGTGCGTGTGCGCGCGCAGGGCCTGCTGCACGTGGTGCAGCAGCGGCATGTTGATCGGGTCGTAGAGTCCGCCCGGCTGCAGGCGGTGGGCGAGCAGCTGCTCGGACTTGGCGATGCCGGCTTCGGTGAGCGTGACCGTCTTGTTCTTCTCGTCGACCACGAAGTCGCCGGACGCTTCCATCCGGTCGCGGTCTTCGGTCTTCATCTGCCCCTGGTGCACCATGCCGCGCGTGAGCGAAGGGATGATGCGGTCGACCTCGTAGTAGAGGTCGTTTGACTCTTCGGCCGGGCCCGAGATGATGAGCGGGGTGCGCGCTTCGTCGATCAAAATGCTGTCGACTTCGTCGACGATCGCGAAGTTGTGGGCGCGCTGCACCATGCGCGCCAGGTCGAACTTCATGTTGTCGCGCAGGTAGTCGAAGCCGAACTCGTTGTTGGTGCCGTAGGTGATGTCGCAGGCGTAGGCGGCGAGGCGTTGCTCGTCGTTGAGATCGTGCTGGATGACGCCGACGGTGAGCCCGAGGAAGCGGTAGATGCGGCCCATCCACTCGGCATCGCGACGGGCCAGGTAGTCATTCACCGTGACCACGTGCACGCCGGTCCCGCTGAGCGCGTTGAGGTAGGCGGGCAGCGTGGCCATGAGGGTCTTGCCCTCGCCCGTCTTCATCTCGCCGATCTTGCCCTGGTGGAGCACCATGCCGCCGATCAGCTGCACGTCGTAGTGCCGCATGTTCAGCACGCGCTTGCCGGCCTCGCGCACCAGCGCGAAGGCCTCGGGCAGCAGGTCGTCGAGCGACTCGCCCTGCTGGGCCCGTTCACGGAAGCCGGTCGTGGCGGCCCGCAGGGCGTCGTCGGACAAGGCACGCATGGCTGGTTCGAGTTCGCCGATGCGTACGACGAGCGGCGCCAGCCGCTTCAGATCGCGGTCGTTCTGGGTGCCGAAGACCTTGGCGAGTAGATTACCGACCATGCGGGGGTGCTGAATGCCTGGGGATTCAAACAATGTTACCGGCGACGGCAGAGACCGTCAAGGAACGCGGCGGGCCGAGCGTGCTCAGTCGCCGCCGGTCTGCCGCGCGCTCTTCAGCAGGAACTGGAGCGGGTTCAGCAGCCGATCGTTGACCCGGACTTCGTAGTGGAGGTGCGGTCCGGTGGCGCGTCCGGTGGCGCCGACCCGGCCGATCAGATCGCCGCGCTTGACCTTGCTGCCGACCTCGACTTCGAACTTCGAGAGGTGGCCGTAGCGCGACTCGAGGCCGAAGCCGTGGTCGATGCGGATGAGATTGCCGTAATCGCTGAAAGCGCTCGCGTGCACCACGGTGCCGTCCGCGGTGGCGTAGACCGGTGAGCCGCGGTCGGCCGAGATGTCGAGGCCGGGATGAAAATCGGCCCCGCCCGTGAACGGATCGCGGCGCCCGCCCATCGACGAGGTGAGCCAGCCGGCGGCCGGCCAGATCGAAGGCGTCGCGGCGGCCAGCGCGTTGCGCTTGTCGACGCCCGACTGCACCGACTCGAGGCGGCT
>JBDTWC010000373.1:0-4061 GCA_040006875.1 Acidobacteriota bacterium
CGTGCGCGACCTGAAAGCGACGACCCCGTCGGGGCAACCGCTCGTGGTGACGACGACGAGCAAGAGTCACTGGCGCATCGAGGCCAAGGGCGGGCGGACCGTGCGCCTGTCGTACCGGGTCTTCTGCAACCAGCAGACGGTCACGACCAACTACGTCGATCACTCCTACGCGGTGCTGAACGGCGCGCCGACGTTCATCACGCTGGCCGAGCGGGGCGGGCGGCCGCATCACGTAACCATCGAGCTGCCGGCCGGGTGGACGCACGCGATGACCGGCTTGGCCGACCTGCCCGGCGCCGGCCCGCATGCCTTCCGCGCGCCCGACTACGAAACGCTGGTCGACTCGCCGATCCTGGCTGGACCGCTGGGCGTGCGCCAGTTCACCGTGGGCGGCAAGCCGCACTTCGTGGTGAGTGCCGGCACCGTCGAGGGTTGGGACGGCGCCGGCGCCGCGCGCGACCTGCAGACGTTCGTCGAAGAGAGCCAGCGCTTCTGGGGCGTGCTGCCCTACGACAAGTACCTGTTCCTGCTGCTGTTCAGGCCGGGCGGCGGCGGGCTTGAACACAAGAACTCCAATCTCTCGACCGTCGTGACGCGGGCCAACGCCACCGGACGCTGGGCCAGCCTCGGGCTGCTCGCCCACGAGTACTTCCATCTCTTCAACGTCAAGCGGCTGCGTCCGGTCGAACTCGGCCCGTTCGACTTCGAGCGGGCGCCCACGACCGGTAGCCTGTGGATTGCCGAGGGCGTCACCTCGTACTACAGCGGCCTGCTGATGACCCGGGCCGGACTGCAGACGCGCGACGAGTATCTCGCCTCGCTCTCGAATCTCATCGGCGGCCTGCAGAACGCGCCTGGGCGCTTGCTGCAGTCGGTGGAGCAGTCGTCGCTCGAGGTGTGGGGCAACAGCAACTCCGGCGTCACTCCCGACGCCACGACGGTGAGCTACTACAGCAAGGGCAACATCCTCGGTCTGCTGCTCGACGCGCGTATCCGGCGCATGAGCGACGGCACCAAGACCTTCGACGACGTGATGCACCTGGCCTACCAGCGCTACGGCGGCGCGCGCGGCTACACCGCCAACCAGTTCAATCGCACCGCCAGCGAGGTGGCTGGGGGCGAGTTGAGCGCGTGGTTCCACACCACCGTGTCGACCGCGAGCGAACTCGACTACACCGACCTGCTCGAGTGGTACGGCCTGCGCTTCACGCCCTCGGGCGGCACGATCGAGGGGAACTGGAGACTCGAAGTGCGTCCCGACCAGAGCGAGACACAGCGCCGCCACTTCGACGCATGGCTGAAAGGCGGCAGGTAACCGTCATGGAATGGCCCTATCCGATCGAGTGGAACAAGACCGAACACGTCGACTGCGACGTGCTGGTCATCGGCGGCGGCGCCTCGGGCTGTTTCGCCGCCATGGGCGCGGCCAGCCGCGGCGCCCGCGTCGTGATGTGGGAAAAGGCGGCCACGCTGACCAGCGGCGCCATGGGCTCGGGCTGCGACCATTGGGAGATGGCGGCCACCAATCCGTGCTCGCGGGTCACGCCCGAGGAACTGGCCGACGCGATGATCCGCGGCCATCGCGGCTACAACAACGGCATCTCGCACTACATCGAGGCACGTGAGTCCTACGACCGCCTGCTCGATCTCGAGCGCTATGGCGCCAAGATCCGCGACACCGAGGGCGAGTTCCGCGGCGCCGACTTCCGCGACGACGCCACCGGGCTGATGTTCGCCTACGACTACGTCAACCGCTTCACGCTCCGGGTCTGGGGCACGACCTTCAAGAAGGCGATGTACCGTGGCGCCAAGCGGATGAAGGCGGTGGTGGTCGATCGCACGATGGGCGCGGGGCTGCTCACCGAGGGCGGAAAGATGGGAGCCCGCGTGGTCGGCGCGGTGGCGATCAACGGCCGCACCGGCAAGTTCACTGTGTGCCGCGCCAAGTCGGTCGTGTTCTGCATGTCGCGGCCGACGCGGCTGTGGCTGTTCGCGCCCGGGGCGACCGGCATCTCGGAGTTCAGGCCCCCGCAGTGCACCGGCGATGGCCACGCCATGGCGTGGCGGGTCGGCGGCTCGTTCACGATGCTCGAGAAGTCGCTGCGCGGCGAGTGGTCGGGCCTGCGCAGCTTCCCACCCTACAGCACCGGCAACAACCACAACACCTGGTACGCGTGCACGATGATCGACGCGCAAGGGCGGCGCATTCCGTGGCTCGATCGCGATGGCCGCGAGCTCCCCGAGGTTGCTGATCGCTACCGGCCCTCGCCCGGCCAGAAGTTCTACATGAAGGGCGGCGGCGAGCCCGACTTCCCGTTCTACGAGTTCCAAGGGCCCGAGACGATTCCGGTCGAGGAGGCGGTGAAGCGCGGCTACAAGCTGCCGTTCTACGCCGACCTGACCGACATGCCCGCGATGGAGCGGCGCGTCATCTGGGGCATGATGGTCGGCAACGAAGGCAAGACCCGCACCCCGGTGTTCGGGGCCTACAACCAGGCCGGTTTCGACCCCGCGCGCGACGTGCTCCAGAGCTACGGCGACGGCTGGCGCTCGGGTCAGTTCCTGCCGCAGGAACGGCAGTTCTTCGGCATTCCCGGCGGCATGGTCAACGACTGGCGGCTGATGACCAACCTGCCCGGACTCTTCGCCGCCGGCGACGTGCTGTTCGCCTCCGACTGCGTCGGTCATGCGGCGGCGACGGGCCACTATGCCGGACGCCACGCCGCCGACTACGCCGCGGCCAACGGACCGGTCGTGCTCGACGACGCGCAGGTGAGCGCGGAACGCGAGCGACTGTTCGAGCCGCTGGCGCGCCAGAGCGGCCTCAGCTGGCAGGCGCTGAGCGAGGCCATCACCCGCGTGATGCAGAACTACTGCGGCGCGGTCAAGAGCGACGACCTGCTGCACGAAGGGCTGCGCGGCCTGCAGGACCTGCGCGACCAGGACGCGCGCGAGATCTTCGCGCGCAACCCGCACGACCTGCTGCGCGTGCAGGAGACGCTCAACATCCTGACCAACGCCGAGCTCGTGATCCACTCGTGTCTGGCCCGCAAGGCCAGCTCGCAGCAGCTGCAGTTCACGCGCCTCGACTATCCCGAGATCGACCCGCCCGAGTGGCACAAGTTCGTCACCGTGCGGCGCGATTCCTCCGGCGTACAGACCGGCTCGCTGCCGATCGACTACTACGGCGACCTCGCCGCCGGCTACGAAGCTCATAACCAGGACTACATCGGGGCGTCGCGATGACCAAGGTGTTCGCGATCGGCGACCAGGCCATCGTCGAGCCGATCACGATCGTGCCGGCGGTCTGCACCGGCTGCAATCTGTGCATCCACGTCTGCCCGGTCGACTTGTTCCTGCCCAACGCCACGGTGGGCGGGCCGCCGCACGTGTTGTGGCCGGGCGAGTGCTGGTACGAGGGCAGCTGCGTCGACATCTGCCCCGAGCCTGGCGCCATTCGCCTCAACCGTCCGCCGGCGACGCGGGTCAACTGGAAGCCGCGCGGCGAGTGCGTCCAGCGAAGCTGAGCGCGGGTAGACTGTAAGCGCCCTTCGGCGTCGCACCAGCGGCCCCTCGTCGGAGGACCTCACGGGCAGCAGCGCCGCAGCAGGAGAGCGAGATGGGCGACGAGCGATCGAGCGAGGGTGTGGCGCCGAGTCCGGCCGGGCAGCCAGGCACGGCCGACCCGCCGGCCGCGCGCGCCGACCAGAACTCGCGCATCGAGACGCGCCTGTGGCTCCTCTACAAGGACAAGGATCGCGCCGAGGCGCGGATGTGTGCCAAGTTCGGCCGCCGCGACTTCCGTGTCTACGTGAACGGCGAGCTCCTGTGGTCGCGCAACTACGCTTTCGACGAAACCGCGCGCTTCGACGCCGACGCGGCCGCCAAGCACGCTGAACTCACGGCTCTGGGCTGGGGGCTGCCCCCAGAGGTCCCGAGCGAGTGAGCGCTCAGTTGCGGGTGCGGAGCACCGGATAGCGCGAGCTCTTGATGGCGTCGTCCACGACGTTCCACGTGGCCAGGCCATCGTTCGAGCGCGGCTCGAGCAGGTAGAACGCCAG
>JBDTWC010000374.1:0-4059 GCA_040006875.1 Acidobacteriota bacterium
GCTTGCCGTCCTTGAGCGCCATCGCCGGATTGATCGTCTGGCGCGTGCGCTTGCCCGGCTGCAGCGAGTTGACGTTCTTGGGGTCGAGATAGAAGTAGCGCATGCGGTCGTTCATCACGAACCCGCCCTTGTCGACGACGACGCCGCTGCCGAAGCCGCTCAGCAGGCTCGACGTGAGCGATACCATGTTGTGATCCTTGTCGACCACCGTCAGGTAGGTGGTCAGGTTCAGCTCCTTGTCCGGGTCGTAGGGATTGGCGTGGCCCGGCACGGGCTGCGGCGCGGCGTAGGCGAGCTGGCGGCCGGCCGACAAGGCGGTGCCGGCGCGCGGATCGCCGAACGGCGCCTCGCCCACGATGGCGCGATTCGGATCGATCAGGGTCCGCCGCTTGGCCGCGTAGTCCTTCGACAGCATCTCCCGCATCGGGATGCTGGGCGTGAACTTCGGGTCGGCCACGTACTGGTTGCGGTCGGCGAAGGCGAGCTTGATCGCCTCGGTGACGACGTGCAGGTAGGGCGCGCTGTTGTGCCCCATGTAGCGCAGGTTGAAGCCCTCGAGCAGGTTGAGCGCGTAGAGCATGGTGAAGCCCTGCGAGTTGGGCGGGCACTCGAAGACGTCGTAGCCACGATAGTTCACCGTGATCGGCGCGTCTTCGAAGGCCTGCATGGCCGCCAGATCATCTTCGCTGATGATGCCGCCGTGAGCCTGGATACCGGCCACCAGCGCCTTGGCCACCGGGCCGGTGTAGAACCCGGCCGGTCCCTGCGCGGCGATCACGCGCAAGGTCTTGGCGAGGTCTGGGTTCCTGACCACATCGCCCATCTGCAGTGGCTTGCCGTCGCGGAACCAGATCCGGGTCGACGAGGGGAACTTGGCGAGCTTGTCTTTCCCGCCTTCCAGCCCCCGCGCCAGGCCCTCGGAGATCGGATAGCCGTGCTCGGCCACGTCGATCGCCGGCGCCAGCACCTCGGCCAGGGTCTTGGTGCCGTACTTCTGCAGCGCCAGCGACACGCCGCTCACGGCGCCGGGAACCGCGATCGAGAGGCCGCCGTCGTCGGGCATGCCGCCGTGGCTGTTGTAGTAGGCGATGGTCGCGGCTTTGGGCGCAAAGCCGGTGCCGTTGATGAACTTCACCTCTTTGGTCTTGGCGATGTAGATGAGCGCGAACATGTCGGCGCCGAGGCCCGTCATGCCCGGCTCGACCTGGCCCTGGATGGCCCACGCGGCGACCGCGGCATCGACGGCGTTGCCGCCGGCCTTGAGTACGCGCATGCCGACTTCGGCGGCCAGCGGGTGACCGGCCGCCACCATGCCCTGCGTGCCCATCACCGTGGGCCGCCAACTGACCGTCTGGGCGCGAGGGACCTGGATGAGAACGGCCGCCAGGGCGAGCGTCGCGAGTAGTCGACGTGTCATGCCACCTCCTCGACGAGAACAAGGCCGGGTCATCCCGGCCAAAGTGACGAGAGCATGGAGAAACTTGGCCACGGTGTCAAACCGGCAGCGGCTCAAATCGATCGATGACCGGCCCCGCTACAATTGAGGCGATGACCGAAGACGAGCGAGCCGAGCTGCACCGCATCATCGAGGCGCATGAGCAGACGGTGGCCGTGTGCCGGGCCTGCGCCGAGACGACGCGCGATCTGGCCTGGGAGGTGCGACGCGGCGCCCAGCCCTCGGGCGAGGCGCTGGCGCAGACGATCGGCGAAGCGGACCGCGTGCTGGCCGACCTCGGCCAGGTCGAGATCGCGATTGCGCAGATGAAAGCGGCGCTCTGGTGACGCGTCCCTAGCCCAGCGTCGGCGCGCCGTCGGGGGCCGGCACCTGAGCGGCGTTGAGCGTGAAGGCCACCAGCGTGTAGTAGCCGACGACCCCGACGAGATCGGCCACGCCGGCGGCGCCCATGCGGGCCACCGCCTGGGCGTGGACGGCATCGCTCACCCGTCCGGTCGACACCAGCTCCTGAGCAAAGGCATGGACCGCGCGATCGCTCTCGTCCGGCAGCACCGGCACGCCGCCGGTGCGAACGGCGGCAATCACCCCCGCCGGCACGCCCGCGCGCTCGGCCTCGGGCGCGTGCACGGCCCATTCGTAGTCGCACGACCAGCGGCGGGCCACGACCAGGATGGCCAACTCCGAACGGCGCGTGCCGAGCGACGTGCCATAGCGCACGAACTCGCCCAGCGCCGCGGCGCGGCGCGCCAGTTCTGGACTCGGCAGCCACGCCAGCACGTTGGCCGGCACGGTGCCACGGCGGCCGGCCCGCACCTGGTCGACGACGGCGCGTTGCGCCGCCGTGAGGGCGGCGAGGTCGAGCGGCGCGACGCGGGTCATCAGGCGCACCACCCGGCACCCCTCAGGTGCGGAGGTAGTCGGGCCGCCACTGCTGGATCGCCTTCTTGATCGCGCCCGGCGTCATCTGCTCGCGCACGGCCCGGGTCATCAGGTCGCCCAGTTCCGCGTCGGAGGCAAAACGCAGGGCCACGATCTGGTTGGGCGACAACTGCGCCAGCTGCTCGTCCTGTCCGGCCGGCAGCACCCGCGCGGCGCGCACCTGCATCTCGAGCTGGATGATGCGATCCTGCAGCTTCACGGTGTACCAGCGGCTCATGCCGATGACCGGAAACACGGCCAGGGTGAGCACGACCAGCCCGTAGTCGTGCGTGTTCCATCCAAACCAGGTGGCGCCGACGATCAGGACCAGCGCGGCCAGCCACAGCGCGGTGGCGATGAGGGTCGGCACCGGCTGGTGCGCGTGGTGCGCCGCGGACTGACCCGTCACTTCAGCTTCCCCTCGAGTTCCTCGTAGATCTTGCGCACCGCAATCGGCGCCTGCGAGTCGCGCAGATACCAATCGGTGTAGGGGCCCCAGTTGGCTTGCGCGATCGCGTCGTCGACCGAGAGGCCGAGCCGATGCAGGCGCGTCACCTCAACGATGACCGCCTTAGTGGCCTTCTGGAATTCGACCAGTTCCTCGCGCGCCGCTTTGGGTTCCTCGACGAAGCCGTGCCCGGGTATGTAGCGATCGATGTCCATGGCCAGCGCGCGGTCGATGGTCTTGACCCACTCGCTCGGGTAGGCCGAGCGCATGGCCGGGAACACGCGGTTCAAGTAGACCTCGCTCATGAAGAGCAGGCGCTGCTTCGGCAGGTAGACGTTCAGATCTCCGCCGGTGTGCGCGCGGCCGAGGAACAGGACCTGCACCTCAGTGCCGCCGATGTCGATGCTCTGTCGATCGCCGCTCATGGCCGTGGGCGGCACCACCACGGCCGGACGCGGCGTGGGTGCCGGACCGCCCTTGGTCATCGCCTCGGCTGCAGCCTTCAGGTTCTGCCCCATCACCGTGGCGGCGTCCTTCTCCATCTGAGCGCGCGAGTTGGGGTGCACGACGAACGTGATGTCCTTGGGCAGCACCGAATTGCCGGCGGTGTGATCGCCGTGGTCGGAGCCCACCACATACCACTTCACCGGCTTGTCGGTGATGGTCTTGATGGCGTCGAGCATGGCCTGCGTCTCGACGGTCGTGCCCTGCCCGTCGGCCACCAGCACGCCGTCGCGGCCGACCACGATCAGGCTCACCGTCGTGAAGTTCGGAGGATGGATCCCCTCGAACGTGTAGACGTTCTCGGAGAGCTTGGCGAGTCGTGGGAAGTCAGCGCGCTTGAAACCGCGCTTCTCGATGTCGGCCGTGCGCGGCTGCGCAAGGGCGGGGAGGGCGACGCTCGCGACGAGCGCCGCCGCCAGGAGGGTACGGAATGACATGCCGGGAATCTTACTGGGGCTGGGGCTCTGGGGCTAGGGCCCTCGCCCCCGGAACCTGGCCGCTAGCCGCTGTCGCTACCGTCCGTCCAGCAGCCCGCCGAGGCCGCCGAGGATCGATCCCTCTTCGGTGCGCCGGCCGGTCTGCGGCGCGGCCTTGTAGATGCGATCGGCGAGACGGCTGAGCGGCAGCGACTGCAGCCACACCTTGCCAGGGCCGCGAAGGGTGGCGAAGAACAGCCCCTCGCCTCCGAACAGCGCCGTCTTCACCTTGCCGACGAGCTGGATGTCGTAGGTGA
>JBDTWC010000375.1:0-4057 GCA_040006875.1 Acidobacteriota bacterium
CTGGAACTCCTGCCCGTGGAACTCCCAGAGCCGTCTTTAACCACGGGCTGCTAGGATGCGATACATGAGCGAACGTGTTGTCGTCCACCTGCCCGCGATGCCCCAGCCGAAGGACTTCGCGCTCGACGCCACGACGGCCGCCGACAGCCCGGCGGCGCAGCGCTACGCCGGGGCCCTCGAGGTCTGGGAGCGCGTCGTGAACGACATCGCGAAGCGCATCGGCAAGAAGCGCTGAGCGGCCGATGGCGCGACCCGCGCTACGGGTCAGGCCGGGACCACGACCGTCTCGCCGATCTCGCGCCAGGCCAGCCGCCCGGCTTCGGCGGCCAGCATCCGCTCGGCCCGCTCGATCGGCTCACGCACGGGTTCGCGGCTGAGCGCGAACGACTGATGGTGCACGGGCACGAACAGCCGGGCGCCCGCGGCATCGGCCATGGCCACGGCCTGTTCGGGCGTGCAGTGATTGGCGATCCACGGATCGTAGGCGCCGATCGGCATGATCGCGGCGTCGAACGGACCGAAGCGGCGATGGTCGCGGAACGCGCCGGTGGCGGCCGTGTCACCGCCGATGAGCAGACGGCGGCCGTCGCGCTCGACCACGAAGCCGGTGTAGCCGCGATGGCGATCGCGCCCCACCCTCGCCCCCCAATGCTTGACCTCAATCGCGCGCACCACGACCTCCCCGCGCGGGGTTGCGACCTCGACCGACTCGTGCCATCGCAATTCGTGAACGGCGGCCGAGCGGCGGCGTGGCAACAGGTCTGATGTGGCGGTTGCCATCACGACGGTTGGACGGCCCCGCACCGCCCTGAGCGAGCGCCGGTCGAGATGGTCGAAATGCGCGTGCGAGATGAGCAGCAGGTCGATCTCAGGAAGATCCTCCGGCCGCAGCGCGCACTCGATCAGGCGACGCGGTCCCAAGGTGCCGAGCCCGAGGTCGACGCCGATCCGGCTGAAGAGCACCGGATCGGTCAGGATGCGCACGCCCAAGAAGTTGATGAGCACAGTGGCGTGACCGAGCCAGGCCAGCGTCAGCGCGTCCTCGGTCCAGGTCGTCGGCGCTGGAGTGTGCGGGGCAAGAGGCACAGGGGGCACTACCTGTTGAGACTCCCCCATCGACTGGAATGTTCCCGGTGTGGGCCACCATGCCGCTCGTAGTGGCGGGGCCGCCCTCGGCCACGCCGCAACAGCTGTCCGCGAGATCGGACCATCGGGACGAACCAGGGCGCGGCGCGGCTGTCGCGCTACTGCGGCGCTTTGACGCCCTTGAACTCGGTGTGCTGCGTCGTGGTGGCAAACTCGCTGCGATACGGCAGCGAGTCGGACGCGCCGATCCAGATGCGACCGGCGTAGGGCTTCTGCGTGCCAGCCATGGTCGACGTGTACTCGTAGATCACGGTGGCCACGGACCCGACCGCTTCATCGCCGACGCGGTTGCACCCGCTCAGCGTCAGCTTCCCCGACTTCAACAACTCGCCGTTGACTTGATTCAGGGCCGCCGCGTCCATCGGCATCTTGGCCCAGGGGCCGTCGTTCATGCGGCGGAACAACTGCCCGTCGACCTTGATGACCTCCATCTTCATGGTGGCGCGGGCCATCTTCATGTCGACGGTGCGGTGAAACGCCGGCGCGTTCATCTCGGCATTCATGGCCTTCACGATTGGCTCACAGCCCGCCTGGATCTGGGCCGAGGCCACGCGCGGCGCGACGACAAGCGCGGCAGCCCCAGTGGCGGCCAGCAGGACGGCGAAGCGGTTCGGCCTCATGCCGACATCCTAATACGGACGGCCGAAGAGCTCACTGCTTCTTCCGCGCGGACGGGCGATTGTGTGCGCACCGCATGCGCCAGCGCTCAGGGCAGCTGCAGGATACCGGCGTCGGCCGCGCCGGCCTCCTCGAGGCTGGGCGCGACGGCACGACAGGCACCTTTGGGCTGTGCCGGATCGCACACCGCGAACCTCTGGCTTGGCGGATAATGCCGTGGAACGGAGCCGGTTGCAGTCCTATCGCCGCTCCCGAGGTGGTGATGATCGACTTCAAGCGAATCCTGTGTGCGGTGGACTTCTCCAACCATTCCCGTCGGGCACTCGACCATGCGGTGGCGATCGCTCGCCAGTACGAGTCGGCAGTCACCGCCGTGTACGTCTTCCCTCCATCGCCGGCGCCTGCCGCCGGAATGGGCGCGATGGCGATCCCGCAGATGATGCTGACCGACGTCGACCGCGAGCGTCTGGTCAGGGACCTGCGGGCGTTCGCGGCCGTTGAGTCGGCGCCGGGTGTCGTCATCGATGCCGTGTTGCGGGAGGGCTACCCGGCCACCGAGATCGTCGACTGCGCCGCGGCGCTGGGCGCCAACCTGATCGTCATGGGAACGCACGGCCGTTCTGGGGTCGAGCGGCTGCTGCTTGGATCGGTGGCCGAACGGGTCCTGCGACGAGCGCAGTGCCCGGTGCTGACCGTGCCGGCCGGAGAGCCCGACGCCGTTCCGCTGGGTTACCCGATCTTCAAGAGCATCGTCTGTCCGATCGACTTCTCCGCGGCTTCGCTGCTGGCGCTCGACTACGCGCTGGCCATGGCCCGCGAAGCCGACGCGCACCTGACCATCCTGCATGTGGTCGCGCTCTCGCTCGAACAGACCATGCTCGACGCCGCCTCAACCGAAGGGAGCGAGACCCTCGCCGAGTTCCGTCGCCGTACCGAGGAAGACCTGAAGGCCCAGCTCCAGGCGACCGTACCGGCCGATGCCGCTGACTACTGTCGCGTCGACACGCTGATGACGCGGGGCAAGCCTGGGGTCGAGGTCGTTCGCACTGCGATCGCCCGCCATGCCGATCTGATCGTGATGGGCGTGCACGGGCGGGGGCTCATCGACGTGATCCTCTTCGGGTCGACGGCCCAGCATGTCGTACGGGCGGCGCACTGCCCGGTGCTGACGATCGGGCAGCGGCAGTAGCGCGCCGTGCAGCGACGACGATTCGGCGGGTGCGGCCCCGAACCTCGGAAGCACTTGACCAACTGGTTTCAGCGACGGAGTGCGGAATCGCTCATGGCAATCGGGACCGTCACTATGGGAATACTGGCTCTCGGCCTCGGACTCGCCAGCGCGGCGTCCGGCCAAGCGGTCGACGATCGGTTCGCCCAGGTGCGCGCGCGGGGGCTGGGCATGGCGGTGTTCATCGACCACTGCGCCAGCTGTCATGGCCGCAGCGGCCAAGGGGACGGCCCCCGGCTTAAAGAGCTTTCCGTGCGGCCGAGCGATCTCACCCGCCTCGCGGCGCGAAACGGCTGGGTCTTCCCCGCCGCGGCGGTCACGCGCGCCATCGACGGCGCCGACCGCAGCCACCGGAACGGGGAGATGCCGTTGTGGGGCAACGTGTTTCGCGCCGATCCGACCGTCGCAAGCGATGGAGCGGTGAAGGAACGGCTCGACGCGTTGACGCTCTACCTCGAGTTCATCCAGGTGCGCCGCCCGCGCGGGTGACCCTGCTCAACGGGGTGACGCCGCCGTCACTCGAACGCATTCATGGGAGTACGATCATGCCGACACACGCAGTTATCTGGATGGATCATCAGGAGGCTCGCATCCTTCACGTCCAGCCGGACAGCGCCGACGAAGCCACGGTTCTGGCGCCGCAACATCTCGTCCATCGACATCCGAAGGGACGCGGCGACGCGCACGACCACCCGGATGACGCACAACGGTACTTCCGCGAGATCGCCAAGGGCCTGGACGGTGTTACTGCCCTGCTGATCCTGGGACCCGCGTCGGCCAAGCTCGAGTTCTTTCGCTACCTGCACGAGCACGCCCATGACCTGGCGTCGAAGGTCGTCGGGGTCGAGACCGCTGACCATCCCACCGACGGGCAGGTCGTGGCTCGCGCCCGCATCTACTTCAAGCACAGCGACCGTATGGGCTAGGGCGACGCTCCGGGCGGGTTTCGGTCAGACGGCGAGAGCGGCCTCAGTTCGGGTCGCCTCCACCCCGGTTGTGGAGGTCGCGAAGCATTCGGCGCATCTCCTCGACGGTCTGCATCTGCTCGAGGGTGGCCTTGACCGA
>JBDTWC010000376.1:0-4047 GCA_040006875.1 Acidobacteriota bacterium
GCTTCAGCAGCGAGTCGCTGCGCGACCGCATCAACGACTCGCAGTGCAAGGTGCTGGTCACGGCCGATGGCGGCTACCGCCGCGGCAACATCGTGCCGCTCAAGCAGATGGCCGATCAGGCGCTCGAGGGCACGCCCACGATTACATCGGTCGTCGTGGTGAAGCGCGGCGCGGCCGATCTACGCGTGCACATGCAGCAGGGACGCGACCGCTGGTACCACGAGCTGATGCAGGACGCCTCGTTCGACTGCGCGCCCGAGCCGATGGACGCGGAGGACATGCTCTACATCCTCTACACCTCAGGCACGACGGGGAAGCCCAAGGGCATCGTGCACACGACCGGCGGCTACCTCACCGGCTGCTACGCCACCACCAAATGGGTTTTCGATCTCAAGGAAGACGACGTCTACTGGTGCACCGCCGACATCGGCTGGGTCACCGGCCACAGCTACGTGGTCTACGGCCCGCTCGCCAACGGCGCCACCGTGATGATCTACGAGGGCGCACCCGACTGGCCGAAGAAGGACCGCTTCTGGGAGCTCATCGAGCGCCACGGCGTGACCGTGTTCTACACCGCGCCGACCGCGATCCGCGCCTTCATGCGCTGGGGCACCGAGTGGCCGGCCAAACGCGACCTGTCGTCACTGCGGCTACTCGGCTCGGTGGGCGAGCCGATCAATCCCGAAGCGTGGATCTGGTATCACCTCAACATCGGCCACGAGCGCTGCCCGATCGTCGACACCTGGTGGCAAACCGAAACCGGTGCGATCCTGATCACGCCGCTGCCGGGCATCACCAGCACGAAGCCAGGCTCGGCGACGCGTCCATTTCCCGGCATCAGCGCCCGCATCCTCACCGACCAGGGCGATCCGGTTCCCACCGGCGGCGGCCTGCTGGCGCTCACCAAGCCGTGGCCCTCGATGTTGCGCGGCATCTACGGCGATCCCGAACGCTACGAGCAGCAGTACTGGAGCCGCTGGCCCGGCATCTACTTCACCGGCGACGGCGCCAAGCTCGACGACGACGGCTTCTTCTGGCTGCTCGGCCGCGTCGACGACGTGCTGAACGTGGCCGGCCATCGCCTCGGCACGATGGAGGTGGAGAGCGCGCTGGTCGATCATCCGAAGGTGGCGGAAGCGGCCGTCGTCGGCCGTCACCACGAGATCAAAGGTCAGGCCGTGGCCGCGTTCGTGACGGTGAAGGAAGGCGTGGCGACGTCGGAAACGCTCGCCGACGAGCTCAAGGCGCATGTGGTGCAGAAGATCGGCGCCATCGCCCGGCCCGATGACATCATCTTCGCCGCCGACCTGCCCAAGACGCGCTCGGGCAAGATCATGCGGCGCCTGCTGCGTGACATCGCCGAAGGTAAGACCCTCGGCGATACCACAACGCTGGCCGATCCTGCCGTCGTCGCGCGGCTCAAAGAGCAGTACGCCGACGAGCAAGGCTAGCCCCCGGCCCCGGGACCGCTCATTTCTCGAGGATGAACGTCACCTTCATGGCGACGCGGTATTCCACGACCTTGCCCTTCTCCACGACCACCTTCTGATCCTGCACCCAGGCGCCTTCGATGTTCTTGAGGGTCTTTGAGGCGCGGGCGATGCCTTGATCGATGGCATCGGCGAAGCTCTTCTTCGACCCGGAGATGATTTCGGTGACGCGTGCGACTGCCATGATGCCTGCTCCTTCGTGACCCGACCGGGGCGTCACGACCTGCGGGCCGGAGGTGGCCCAGACCTGCATCCTATGTGACGGCGCCAGCCCCGGCAACAGCGGCTACGACCCGCGCCGGAACCTCGGGCCGTCCGCCGCCGTCTGTGATGAAATGAAGGCTGCGGCGCCGCGCCGCGGGGAGAGACTCGGCCATGGCCCTGATTGAGACCAAAGACCTCTGGAAGACCTACACCATGGGCGATGAAGAGATTCATGCCCTGCGCGGGGTCAGCATCCAGATCGAGAAGGGCGAGTATGTGGCCATCATGGGCCCGTCCGGCTCGGGCAAGTCGACGCTGATGAACCTGATCGGCTGTCTCGACACACCGAGCAAGGGCACCTACCTCCTGAACGGCAAGGAGGTCAGCACGATGAACGACAACGAGCTGGCCCGCATCCGCAACGAAGAAATCGGTTTCGTGTTCCAGACCTTCAACCTGCTGCCCCGGGCCACGGCGCTGCACAACGTGGAGCTGCCACTGGTCTACGCCGGCATCTCGGCCAAGGAACGGCTCGAACGCGCCACGGGGGCGCTCGAGAAGGTCGAGCTCGGCCAGCGCATGAACCACAAGCCGAACGAGCTCTCCGGCGGCCAGCGCCAGCGCGTGGCCATCGCCCGCGCTCTGGTGAACAACCCGTCGATCCTGCTCGCCGACGAGCCCACCGGCAACCTCGACTCGAAGACCGGCGTGGAGATCATGGCGCTCTTCGCCCGCCTGCACGAGGCCGGCAACACGATCGTGATCGTGACCCACGAACCGGACGTGGCGGCCCACGCGAAGCGCCAGATCTTGATTCGCGACGGCCAGGTCGAAAAGGACGTGCGTCAGGCCGCTTAACCTGGCGCACGCGGTTCACGGCACCAAATGGGTACTGGTCGTCAAGCGGCGGTAGTTCGAGTAGACCGCTTCACCGTCGCCATAGCTGCGCGGCGGGTCGAAGAACACTTCCCCCATCGACACCGGCACCATCAGGTCGGCCGTCTGATCGTGACGGAACACCACGCGGACGATCGACTCGAAGCGGGCGCCGAGCTGCGCGTCGCGCGTCCGGACTTTGGCTTTGCAGAGACGCCCTGATTCTGGTTCCACCCACGCCGTAACTCGGCTCGGCATGGTGCCGCCTTGGGGACGCTGGATCAGAGTCGGTGTCGCGGTTTCGACCAGGTCCAGACGCAGTGCCGCGCAGTCGTCGACGCGATCGTTCGACGTGTTCTCGATGGCGAAATGCGCTCGGTTGCGCGGATGCAGCAACTCCAGCGGCAGACTGGGAAGACTGATCGTCCGTGGCGCTCCGAGATTGTGGCGCGCTCTCGAGGGGCAGCGCCATCGCCTTGTCGCGCGCATCCCCATGCTGCGCGCTGGCCACTAGGTGAGGCGCTCTTCCGCGATCAGGGTGCTGAGTTCGGATTCGTAGCGCTGCAGATCGGCGCGCAGTCGCGACAGGACGACCGGGCCCTCGACCGCTTGCCCGACCAGCGGATCCGGTGCGGACGTCAGCAGCGCAATCGCGGCACGTGCGACGACGGGCCGGAGGGGCAGTCGCATCGGCGATCAGATGGCGGCCAGATGTCCTGGTTCTACTTCGACCAGCGGCGCGTCTGGCGTCATCGTCGCCGGATCCAGATCGATGCGATGGCGCGGCGCGTCGGGATCGGTGACCGGAATCGCCGACAGCAGCGCGCGCGTGTAGGGATGCGCCGGATGGGCGAAGAGCGCTTCGGTGTCGCCCAGCTCGACGATGCGGCCGAGATACATCACGGCCACACGACGACAGATGTGCCGGACCAGACGCAGGTCGTGGGCGATGAACAGATAGGTCAAGTGCAGCCGCTCCTGCAAGTCCATCAGGAGGTTCACGACCTGCGCCTGGATCGAGACGTCGAGCGCCGACACCGGCTCGTCGGCGATGATGAACTTCGGCTCGAGCGCGAGGGCGCGTGCGAGGCCGATGCGCTGGCGCTGCCCGCCGCTGAACTCGTGCGGGTAGCGCTCGAGATGCGCCGGATCGAGTCCGACCAGCTGGAACAGCTCGGCGACGCGGGCCATCCGTTGACTTTTAGAGCCGAGCTTGTGGATGACGAGCGGCTCGTCGACGATCTCGCGCGCTCGCATCCGCGGGTTCAAGGACGAGTACGGATCCTGGAAGATCATCTGCATGTGGCGCCGAGCGGCGCGCATCCGCGCCGACGAATAGGCGAGCACGTCTTCGCCCTGATAGCGCACTTCGCCGCCCGTGGGCTCGACCAGGCGTAGCATGCAACGGCCGGTCGTGCTCTTGCCGCACCCGGACTCACCGACCAATCCGAAGGTCTCGCCCTCGTCGATGGTGAAG
>JBDTWC010000377.1:0-4028 GCA_040006875.1 Acidobacteriota bacterium
CCATGCGGGAATGGATCGGAAATCCACGTCTGGAAGAAGACTTCATACGGTTGCTGCTGGATGGCACGCACGGTGAATCGCGCGATTCCATCGGCATCGGTGAGGGCGATGACCGGGCTCTGCCCTTCTGGGTGTCCGTTGATCGAGGTCTGGCCCGGGAAGAGGCCCTCGGCGGTATAGAGCACCTGACCGATGCTGATCTCAACGCCCGGGCGATGAATCGGTGAGTTGAGCCGATCGACGAGCTGCGCCGAAAAATCGACGGTGGCCGACTCAGGGACGAACTGGTTGACAGCCTGCGGGCTCAGTTGCGTCCGCTCCGACGTGGCAGGGAATAGAAGCGCCGAGCTGATGGTCGCTGGCTTTGCCGTCATGGCATACAGAACCGATTGTTGATCCAGCACGGGCATGGATGGCGTGTTTGGCGCAAGCAGGACGTAGCGAGCCTCAGCGCCAGCCGCGAGGGTCGCCGGGCCTTCTCCCACGATCCAGTAGCTGCTCAGATACGGTCCGATCGCAACGGCGAAGTGAGGCTGAAGATCCTTGTCAGTCGTGTTCGTCGCAAGCACCGTCAGGCTATCCACGCTCTGAAGAGCCCCAGTGGTGTGCTGGGAGACCGGCACAAGCACGATCGGTGCGGGCGCGAGCAGCGCGACCGCGAGCGACGCACACGCCAGCAGGCCCATGCCGCTTGCGAGCAGCCTGCTCAAGGGCCGGGGCCAGACACGACCGGACCAGTCCAGCGGCCGGCCAGGCGCGACGGTCGTTAGTGATACGAGCAGGCCAGGAATCGCGTACACGAAATAGCTGTTGAGAGACCTCGTCGGCAGTAAGAGCGCGACGAGCGGCAAGGCGGGCAGCAGGCGCTTAAGAGAGCTATACCAGCCCATGAACGCGGCGAGCACCGCGACCATCATTAGGCCGCCGGCGAGGGTGAATGCGAACAGGTTGCCACCTCCTGCAGAGAGGTACGTGCTGAAAGCCACGAATCCCTGCCCAAAGGGAACGAGCAAGCCCGCGAGTGGCACGACCACGCCCGAGAACCAGGCGGTTGGATTCCACAAGATGAACGGGAGGTTTGGAACGAAGAAGGCGACCGCCAAGAGAATGGCGTACCGAACCACGGGCTTCCAACCCCGGCGATGGATCGCGGATTCCATGACGATTCCCAGCGCGAGCATCGGTACGAGGAACCAGGCCGACTGCTTGACCGTGCAGGCGAGCCCAAGTGCAAGCGGACCCATCCATCTCGCAGTCGATCGTTCTGTGGGATCGCCGAAACGATCCCAGCGCCAGAGCGCTGCCACCAGGAAGGGAACCATCAGGGAATCAGTCACGCCCCCGGTCGCATATTGGACAAAGATCTCGAGGCTCGCGACGATCGGTACGACACCGCGATACGGACGCGGTAGGGCGAGCCACAGGGCGATCATTCCGGCGATCCAGAAGATTGCATCGACGTAGATCGCCGCTTGGGCCTGAATGCCAACGGCGAGGAGCGGCACATAGAAAAGGAATGAGCCTGCCGGATAGTCCAGGTTCCGGACGAACCCGCCATCCAGCGTGTTTGTCGTGTACGACGGCAGCACCCGGAAGGCGTCCAGCGCCCATGCGAGATCGACGCCGTACGGGTTTCGCCCCCCCACGAAGACTTGAGCGGCGCCCTGGGCAAACGCAACCGCGTCGGTCCCATACGCGGGGCTCCCGAACACCGCGGCTCGCGTCCAGAAGGCGAACGCGACCAGCGTCCCCACGAAGAGGACAGCGTCGAGCCAAAGCGCCCACCGCTCGGGCAAACGTGCGCCGGAAACGATGAGGAGCAGCACGCCGCCCAAGGTGTAGACGAAGCCCATCTCCGGCGCTCCACTCACCACAAACGTGGGCTGGTACAGCTTCAGGCCCCAGAGGATCCACAGGAGTGAGGCGACGATGCGAAGGACAACTGCGACCTCGATCGTCGGAGACGTCCGTTCGTTACCGTGCTGTGGCAGCGGCTCGGGCTCAGCTCGCGGGTTGAGGCTCATCGAGCGGCTGTGGGCGGGATCATCACGCTAGTGTGCCGGACGCGAGCTCCCGGCTGGCCGGTGAATCAGCGCCGGCGCAGTCGACGAGCGAAGATCAGGCCGCCGAACCCGATTACCCCAAGCGCGATGAGCGCGAGGGCCAAGAGCAGTTGCGGTGAACTGCCTACATCGCCGGCGTCAGTGAACGGAAGCGGGCTGGAGCTGGGCTGCCCGGTGGCCCCCTCGACGTTCTGCTGGCCGGCTACCACGATGCCGACCGGGCGGCTCAACGATGCGACGACGTGACCGCTGCTCACGTTGAAATCGGTCGCGTGTGATACGCCGCCGGCGGTGGTTCGGAACGCCGTGGTGTCTGGAGCGATGGACGAATCCGTGATCGTCACGGTCAATGCCACCGCTGGGGTGGCATCCGAGCTCCAGCCGATGGCCAGCGCGTCGATGACGGAATAGCCGTCAGGCAGCAGCTGCTCGACGATTGACTCGTCGACGCCGTAGACGGTGATCTGCGTGCATTCTGCAAACGCATCGGCCGCGACTACGAGGCGGACGTCGGAGGCTCCGGACGACAGAACCAACGTGTCGCCGGTCGAACACACGGTGCGACTCATGAGGACGGCTGGGAACGCACCCGTGGGCGCGGATCCGAGGAATGGGCCTGGCGGGTACGCCGCGAGGACGGCTGGGGCGGTCATGCACGATACGACGAGTGACAGCGCGAAGGCAGCCCGGAGCCGCGAGAATGAGGGCCCCAATTTAGCGACCGCCCATCCCGACGACTGGTTCGAAGAGCGGCTGACCGCCCTCCGAGCCATAGAACCCGGCATCGCCGAAGGTGAAGATGCCGCCATCACTCGCCACCAGCCAGTAGCCGCCACCCGAGGCGGTCGCGGTCATGCCGACCACCGGCTGGTCGAGCGGCTGGCCGCCCTTTGAGCCAAAGAAACCGGCGTCGCCGAAGGCGAAGATGCCGCCGTCGCTGGCGACCAGCCAGTAGCCGTTGCCGGTGGCGGTCGGCGTCATGCCATTGATCGGCTGGTCGAGCAACTGGCCACCGGTGGAGCCGAAGAAGCCGGCGTCGCCGAAGGCGAAGATTCCGCCGTCGCTGGCCACCAGCCAGTAGCCATGGCCGGAAGGAGTGGCGGCGAGGCCCACCACCGGCTGGTCCAGCGTCTGCCCGCCCATGGACCCGTAGGAGATGGCGTCGCCGAAGACGTAGACCTCGCCATCGCTGCCCGCCAGCCAGTAGCCGAGGCCAGTCGGGGTGGCGGCCATGCCGACCACGTTGGTCAGGCCGGTCCCGCCCTCCGAGCCATAGAAGCCGGCGTCTCCGAAGGTGAAGATGCCGCCATCAGCAGCCACCAGCCAGTAGCCCTGGCCTGTCGGAGTTGGCGCCATGGAGACCACCGGCTGGTCGAGCGCATGTCCACCGGTCGAGCCAAAGAACCCCGCGCTTCCGAAGGTGAAGATGCCTCCATCGCTGGCCACCATCCAGTAGCCCTGGCCCGGCAGCAGCGTCACGGTTACGGTCGCGATGTTCGAATCCACGGTGCCATCGTTGACCTTGAAGGTGAACGAATCTGTGCCCGTCGCGGATGGGGAGGCGGTGTAGTTGTAGGAGCCGGAGGTGGCGTTGTTGAGGATGACCGTCCCCTGGCTGGCCGGGCTGACAATCGAGAACGTCAGCGGATCGAGGTCCGCATCCGATGCGGTCAGGGTCCCGCCTGTCGAGGCACCGGCCGGAATGCTGAAGCTAGCGCTGTTGGCTACTGGCGCTGCATTCGCCGCGTTGACGGTCAGGGTGAAGCTCTGGGTGGCGTTGGGCAGCACCCCGTTGGCAGCGGTGATGGTCAGCGGGTAGCTGCCAGTGCTGCTCGGCGTGCCGGCCAGGGTGGCGCTGCCATTGCCGTTGTCGGTGAAGGTCACCCCGGCCGGCAGGGCGCCGGTCCGGCTGAGGGCCGCCGGCGGCGAGCCGGTGCTGGTAACGGTGAAGCTGCCAGCGCTGCC
>JBDTWC010000378.1:0-4025 GCA_040006875.1 Acidobacteriota bacterium
GGCGCGGGCGCCCAGCGCCGGCGTGGCCGCGCAACGTCGCCGCCCCGGCCACCGACCCGTAACCCTGACACCGCGCGCGAGCGCCGGCCTGGTGGTCTAGCGGCCGCCGGTGCCGTGAGGCTCGCCCCGCTCTCGGGCGCGGCGATCGCGGAAGAACTTCACCTGCCACTCGAACACGTTCTGGTTGTGTTCGTGGAGCGTGGCGGCGAAGACGTGCGTGCCGTCATTACGGCTCACGAAATACAGATAGTCCACCGCCGCCGGTGCCACCACCGCTTCGAGCGCGCGCCGTCCGGGCGCGGCAATCGGACCGGGCGGCAGCCCGCCGTAACGATACGTGTTGTAGGGCGAGTCAAACGCCAGGTCGGCGCGCGACAGGTTGCCGTCGTACTTGCCGGCGCGAGTCAGCGCGTAGATCACGGTGGGATCGGCCTGCATTGCCATGCCGATCTTGTGACGGTTGCGGTAGACCGCGGCCACGATCGGCCGCTCGGCATCCTGCGCGGTCTCCTTTTCGACCAGCGCCGCCAGCGTCACCACTTGCCGCACGGTGAGGCCATCGGCGGCGGCTTTGGCCATCAGCTCCGGCGGCAGCGCGGCGCGGAACCCGCGCACCATTTGCGCCACGAGCGTCGTTGCCGGGATCTGGCGCGGCACCGGATAGGTGTCGGGGAAGAGATATCCTTCGAGATCGGTGGCTGCCGGGTCTAGGTCGCGAATGAGCGAGGCGTCACCCGCGGCCGCGATGAACGCCGCGCGGGTGCCGAGCCCGCTCGACGCGTAGATGTCGGCCATCTCGGGAATGGTCAGGCCCTCGCGGAAGGTGACCGGGCGCGTGTAGATCTCGCCGCGCGCGAGTACGTCAGCCACGTGCACGGCCGTCGCCGCGCCGGCGAAGCGATACTCGCCCGCCTTCAGCTCGCGCGCCCGACCCGTGAGCCACAACGCCACCCGGAACGTCAGACCGTCCCTGACCACGCCGGCAGCCACCAGGCGCGCGCCGATCGAGCGTGGCCCTGCGCCAGATGGCACGGCCACGAATTGCTCGTCGGTCGTGTAGCCGCGAAACGGGGTGAGCGCGCGTCCCCGCAGCGTCCATGCGAACGCGCCCGCCGCAAGTCCGGCCAGCAGCACGAGCGCGACGGCGCGGCGCAGCCACTTAGCCACGGGGCCGCTCGTCGAGGAAGTCCTGCAGCACGATGGCCGCCGCCGCGGCGTCCAGCTTGAGCTTGCGTTTGCGCCAGTCACGTTCCTTGATCGCGAGCCGTTCCTCGGCTTCGTGCGAGCTGAGGCGTTCGTCCCGCAGCACCACGGGAATGGCGACGGCGGTACCGATGGCACGCGCGAACGCCTCCACGATTGGCGTCTGCTCCGTGGGGGTGCCATCGAGCCGGCGCGGCCAGCCGACCACGACCGTGGCCAAGCCGTCATCCTCAGCCATCAAACGGGTGATCTCCTGGCACACCAGGCGCACGGTTTCGGGTTCGGAGCGGGGCCGCTCGAAGACGCGCAGCGGCGAAGCCAGCGTGCCGGAGGCATCGCTCAGCGCCAGGCCAATCCGGCGCCCACCGTAG
Source organism: Acidobacteriota bacterium (assembly GCA_040006875.1). Taxonomy (GTDB): domain Bacteria; phylum Acidobacteriota; class Vicinamibacteria; order Vicinamibacterales; family UBA2999; genus CADEFD01. The sequence goes on from JBDTWC010000378.1 coordinate 1,575, forward strand.
TCGATTCCGAGCGCGCGCACGGGAAAAGTATAGCGCCGTGGCGCGCTCAGCCGGTGCGTTGCACGAGCTCGAGCAGAGCTTCACGCAGATAATACGCCGCCATCGCCGCGGTGGCCACCAGAGCGAACATCCGCACCAGCGCCGCGCGCGGCTCCATAGTGCGCTGCGTGATCCGCTGCACTGGCTGCCACGACACGAAAAAGAGCAGATAGGCCACCCCCAGCGCCATGGCCGGGCCAAGCCGGGCCATCAGGATGATGGGCACGAGGGTGAGCAGGCAGACACCGCCGAGCCAGAGGCCGACGGTGATCCAGAAGAACTCGGCGGGCGAAAGCGCAAGCGCGGCCCTTGACGGCGCGGACATGAGCAAAGTGTATCCTCCCGCGTTACCCTAGGGGGATGGCTTGTCGCGCCACCGCTCTGACGCTCGCCGCCGCAGTGGCCGTGGTACTGGCCACGGCGACACCGGCGCGCGCGCAGACGGCCGACCAGCGCCTGCCGATGCCGGCCCCGCCGCCGCCCGAGGTGGCGATGTCGCCGGCCGATGCGGCCGCCCTCGCCGATCGCGCCGCCAACCGCATCAAGGCGCTGCAGCGCGAGTCGGACCAACTGGCCGCGCAGTCGCGCACGCTGCTGTCCTCGTTGCGTCAGCTCGAGTTGACGCGCGCGCTGCGCGCCGAGGAACTGGCCACGGTCAACGGCCGTCTTGCCGCCGTGAGCGCCAAGGTGGCGGCGTCGCAGACCCGGCTCGACGAACTCGAGCGGCAGCGCATCGCTCGCACGCCCGCGCTCGAGAGCCGGCTCGAAGCCCTCTACAAGCGCGGCGGAAAGGCCGGCTACGTGCGCCTGCTGCTCGAGACCACGGACGGCCGCGATCTCGCCCGGGCCAGCCGCGGCGTGGTAGCCCTGGCGCGAATCGAGGAGCTGCGCATCGCCGCTCACCGCAAGCTCCTGGGCGACGAACGCGCCGCGCGCGACCAGCTGGCCTCGGAACAGCGGCAGGTGACGCGGCTGCGCGCCGAAGCCGCGTCCCTCGACGCGGCCGCCCAGCGGGCCGTCGCCGAGCGAAGCAAGCTGCTCGACGACCTCGATCGGCGCCGTGAGCTGGCGGCGCAGTACGTGGGTGAACTCGAGCAGGCGCGGGTGCGGCTGCAGTCCACGATCTCGGGGCTCGCGCCTTCTGGCCCGTCGGACCTGCCGCTGCGTCCGTTCCAGGGCGACCTGCCGTGGCCGATCAGCGGGCCGGTGCTGTCGCGGTTCGGACGCTCGACGAGCGCGTTCGGCACCGCCACCCAGCGCAACGGCATCGAGATCGGCACCTCGCCCGGCTCGCCCGTGCATGCGGTGCACGGCGGCACGGTGGCCTACGTGGCCCCGTTCACCGGCTTCGGCGTGCTCGTCATCCTCGACCACGGCGACAACGCCTTCACGGTCTACGGCCATCTGGCCGGCACGGCCCTGCGTCCAGGAGCCACCGTGGCCCGCGGCCAGGTCGTGGGCGCGGCCGGCGTCAACCCTGCCGGCACCGGGGCCACCTACTTCGAGGTGCGCATCGACGGTCGCCCGGTCAATCCCATACAATGGCTGAAGGCCACACCATGACCTCCCGAACCCGCGCTGCCGTGCTCGCCGTGTCGCTGCCCGTGCTCGCTTTTGCCGTCATCGGCGGTTTCCTCGGCCGCGAGGCGGCGGCGCAAGGCGAAAGCTATCGCGCCCTGCGCATCTTCGAAGACGTGGTCACCCTCATCATCAACAACTACGTCGAGGAAGTGGACGTCGACAAGGTGATGCACGGCGCGATGCATGGCCTCGCCGATGGCCTCGACCCCGACAGCTCCTACCTCGATGCGCAGGACATGAAGGTCGTTGACGCGCCCACTGCGGGTCTCGCCGATCCGGGCCTGGACCTCACCCGCCAGTACTACCTGCGGGTGGTGGCCGCGCGCGACGGCTCGGCCGCGGCCAAGGCCGGCCTGCAGCCCGGCGACTACGTGCGCTCGATCGACGGCCAGTCGACCCGCGATACCACGGTGTTTGAGGGCATACGCCTGCTCCGCGGCAAGGCCGGCACGAAAGTAAAGCTGGCGATCCTGCGCGGCAGCGCCGCTGAACCGCACGAAATCGAACTGGTGCGCGAGCAGCAGCCGGCCCTGCCGGTGAAGGGCAAGCTCCTGCCCTCGGGAACGGGCTACCTGCGCGTGGGCGAGTTCACCAAGGGCACGGCGGCGCAGATGAGGAGCGAAGTGGCGTCGTTGTCGAAAGCCGGCGCGGCCCGCCTCGTGATCGACGTGCGCGGTAACGCCCAGGGCGATCTCGACTTCGGCTACGACGCCGCCAAGTTGTTCGTCACCTCCGGCGTCCTCGGCTATCGCCAGGCGCGCGGTCAGGAGAAGCAGGCCGTGTCGGCCGCTGCGGGCGACGGCGCGGTCACCCTGCCGTTGGCCGTGCTCG
>JBDTWC010000379.1:0-4016 GCA_040006875.1 Acidobacteriota bacterium
ATCCCCACGCGGCCCACCATTTGACAAGACCTCGCTGGCCGAGCGGCGGGTCTGAGGTCGATGCATTGCAGGGACGCCCTGCACCAGCCACCGGAGGCTCGGCTTGGATCTGCCGGGAGCGCGGCTGTGACCAACGGCCGGTAGAAGGAGCCGGGCTCCTCGCGGGCTGCAAACCCGCCGGGCCGCTGTCGTCGGCGTGCCGCTGGGTTCGACTCCCAGGCCGGTCTCCAGAAAACACAAATGGGCGCTCCCCGCGAGGGTGAGCGCCCATTGGCATTCCGCACCGGGTGCGAACGCTACATCGTGGTGAACGCGACGCTCGCCCTGGTGGTGTCCCACTGAATCACGAGCAGGCCGCCCTTGCCGGCGGGGTTCTTCTCAAGCGACATCGTGAGCTGCTCGACTGCCTTGGGCAGCGTTTCGGTCTTCATCGGCACGCGGCCCAGGTCTTCTCCGGGCTTGTATTCCGTGCCCCACTGACCGACCTGCTTGTTGAGCACCAGCCGCCACGCCTTCTCGTCGATGAGCGAGTAGAGCGAGATCTTGCCGGCCGGCACGTGGAACGCACCGAACATGAGCGGCTTGTCGGTTTCGAGGATGGTGGCTTCGTCGGCGCCCGTGCGCCACACCTGACCGTAGGGCACGAGCGTGCCGAAGACCTTGCGGCCCTTCATGAGCGGACGGCCATAGGTGACGCTGACGCTCGCGCCGTCGATGTTGGCCTTGATGGTTTCGTGAGGACTGGCGCGTTTTTCCTGGGCGGCAACGAGGCCGGCCGCGGGCACGGCAAGCACGGCGGCCAGAGCCGACGCCACGAGGACACGACGATGAATCACGGTTTGCTCCTTGATCGAGATTTACGTACACGCCGGCGGGCAGGCGCTCGCCGACAGGGTTTGGACGATAGCGCCAGGATTCTGGTTCCAGCCCGGCGCTAGCGCACCTAGAGAATACGCTTGCCGACCGCCGACAGCGCCAGTTCCGTGGCCAGTTCGGCGGTCGTGTTGCGCAGGTCGAGCGCGGGATTGACTTCGACCAGGTCGAGCGCCACCAGCCGGCCCGACTCAGCCACTGCCTCCATCACGAAGTGCGCTTCGCGATAGTCGAGGCCCCCCTTCACCGGCGTGCCCACGCCGGGAGCAATCGCCGGGTCGCACACGTCGAGGTCGAACGACACGTGCACGCCGCCGGTGTTGGTCGAGGCCGCGGCGATCGCGCGATCCATCACCTCGGCGATGCCCAGCCGATCGATGTCCTTCATCGTGAAGGCGTGCACGCCCGCGGCGCGCACGATCTCCTTTTCGCGATCGTCGAGATTGCGGATGCCGACGAGCACCGTGTGTTCCGGTCGGATCGCCGGCTCGGGTCCCGAGATCCGTGCCAATTCCACCGGCTCGCGTCCGAGCAGCGCCGCCAGCGGCATGCCGTGCACGTTGCCTGACAGCGACGTGCCGGGGGAGTTGATGTCGGCGTGCGCATCCACCCAGATAAGGCCCACCGCCTGACCCTGCGCCTTCAGCCAGGCTGCGGTCGCCGCCACCGAGCCGGCGCCGAGGGAATGGTCGCCGCCGAGCACAATTGGCAGCGCGCCTTCGTGCAGCGAGGCGAGCGAACTCTGATAGAGCCGCTGGCACACCTTGGCGATGTCCTTGATGTAGCGCTTGCGCGGATCGCCTGGGCCCTTGGTTTCGGGAATCGGGGTGGGGATGTCGCCCTTGTCGACCACGGCGACACCGAGAGCGGCAAGCTGTTCGGCCAGCCCGGAGATGCGGATGGCGGAGGGGCCCATGTCGACGCCGCGGCGGTTGCCGCCGAGGTCGAGGGGCACGCCGATGAGATGCGCTGGTTTCATGGGAGCCACGCCTCGCGCGTGTGGCCTTCATTGTAGCTGGGCCCCGATACGCAGGATGTTGCGTCGTTGCGCGGCTCGCATGCTATATTATGGGGTTTCTTGCATCTGCTACCCCAATAGCCTTTAGCGCGGAGGCATCGTGCCCATCCTCGTCCGGCCCGTGCGCGAACAGCTCGAGCACGACCGCATCATTCGATTGCTCCAGGCGCGTTATACGCGCAAGCACGACTCCGTCACGAACATTGCTGGCGACCCGCCCACGTCGATCGTGATCGGCACGCTGGAGTTCGTCCCCGACCTGATCCTCCTGACCAACGACAAGGCCCGCAAGCTCGAGGGCGTCGTGGAAGTGGAAACGGGAGAGTCGGTCAATTCCCTCGAGACGATGGCACAGTGGGTGCCTTTCAGCCGGCTGAGAGTGCCCCTGCACCTCTATGTTCCGCCGCAGTCGCTCGACACCGTGCGCCGTTTGTGTCGCGATCACAACGTCACCGTGGCCGAACTGTGGACCTACCACACCAATCTCGACCAGGTGCGCTTCACGCTCGTGCAGAAGGCTCCCGATGCCGCTCTCGCCGCGGCTCGGAAGACGGGCCTCACTGGCACGCCCAAGCTGAAGGTGGCCCCGCCGCCGCCTCCGCCACCACCACCGCCGCCTCCACCGCCGCTGCCGTCGCTGCAGGCGAAAGTCGCCACGGAGACCAAGGCGCCGGTGCGGACGGCAGCGCAGAAGGTGGCGCTCGGCAAGTTCGTGGCGGCCGCGAAGGCGTCGGCGGCCAAGTATGGCGGGTCCACGTCTGCTCCTGCATCCGCGCCCTCGGCTCCCGCCTTGGCGGCCAAGAACGCGGCTTCTCGGGCCAAGCTCGGCACCGGCCCTACCAAACACGCAGCGCCGGTTTCGTCGCCAGCGGCGCCTCCCGTGGCCGCACAGACGGTCAAGGCAGCAGCAGCCGTGAAGCCCACGGCACCGGCCTCGGTGTCGAAGGTCGCCACGAAGGCGGTCGTCGCCAAACCGGTTGCGCCAGTGGCGGCGGCGAAAGCGCCGGTTGCCAATGCCTCGGCGCCCGCGTCCAAAGTCGCTGCGAAGGGGGCGACCAAGCCCGCCAAGGCCGCAGCCAAAGCGCCTGTAAAGCCGCCCGTCAAGGTGGCCGCGAAGGCCGTCAGACCCGTGGCCAAGCCGGCCGCGAAGAAGCCGGCGCCTCCGGCCAAGCGTTCGGCCACCGCCAAGCGTCGCTGATCGCGTGCCGTATCTACGACTGACGGCCGATCGGCGCGGCTACGAAAACACCTTTCTGCTGCACGCGTCGGTTCCCGGCGAGCGCGCGAAGGTGATCTATTGGTATCGCACGGCGCCCGGCCTGCGCGTGGGCCGGCCGGCGCTCGACGACGGCGCCATGCGTACGCTCGAAGAGCAGTACCCCGACATCGACTTCGACTGGCCCTATCTGCTCGATGTGGCGTCGATGACGCCGGTTGAAGTGGAAGCACCGGTGCCGGTCCGGAAGCGCAAGCCCCCGGTGCCGTCGGCGCGCAGGTCCGACGACGAGGAAACCAGCGATGCGACGGCTGAGGCAGCCCCCGCACCGCGCGCGACGCCTGTGGCCGAGGTCGCCTCCGACGCGCCTCTCGCCGACGCGGCGCCCGCCGCCGACTTCGACCTGCTCAGCGAGCTGCTCGGTCGTGGCATCGCAACCAGTTTGCGGGCCAACTATCAAGACGTCGCGGCGCAGCTCGAGGCGTCGGCCGCTGAAGCGGCGGTCAAGGCGGGCTGGCGCGAGCGCCTGGCGGTCATCGACCCCGACGGCTGGACGGCACCCGACGACGTGCTCGCCGGCATGGCCACCGTGGAGCACGACACAGAAGACCTGCGGCGCGCCATCGAAGCCGCCGAGGGCCGGTAGCGGGTCCAGCTGCGGCTTAATCCCAGCAGCGCTTTTCGTCAGCCCCAGCGTCTATACTGGAAGCCATGGGAAACCGCCGCCTCGTCGCCGCTGGCGCAGCCGTGGTGCTGTGTGCCTTGCTGTCGTCGTCCGCGCCCGAAGCGCGTCAGGCCCCGGCCCCACAGACACCTCAGGCGCCGGCCCGCCCCGGCGCACCCGCGCAGCAGCCCACGGGCACGCCCGACCAGCCGTTCCGGGTCTCGATCGATCTCGTCACCACCGAC
>JBDTWC010000380.1:0-4008 GCA_040006875.1 Acidobacteriota bacterium
GATCAAGGCCCGGGCACCCAAGTTCAACATCCTCCTCCGCGACGACAAGAGCTACCCCTATCTCCGCCTCACCGTCAGCGAGCCGTTCCCGCGCGTGCTGGTCGCCCGCCAGGTGGCCCGCGACGGCGACGTCTACGCCGGGCCGTTTCTGCCGGCATCGCTGGCCCGCCGGACCATGACCCTCAGCCACAAGCTGTTCGGCCTGCGCTCCTGCAACGAGCTGATCACCGGGCGGCGGCCGCGGCCATGCCTCGAATACGACATCAAGCGCTGCCTGGCGCCGTGCGTGGCGGCGCTGTGCTCGCCCGAGCGCTATGCTCAGGCGGTCGACGACGTGCACCTGCTGCTCGACGGGCGGGTCGACGAACTCGCCGACGAACTCGCCGGCCGCATGACCGGGGCGGCCGCCGGCGAGCGCTTCGAAGAGGCCGCGCAGCACCGCGACGCCATGCGGGTGGTGCAGGCGCTCGGCGCCCGTCAGCAGAAGATGGCCACGGCCGAACTGGGCGACCGCGACGCCTTCGGGCTGGTCATCGACGAGGGCGGGGCGGTGATCCAGGTGTTCCAGGTGCGGCGCGGGCGCGTGGTCGAGCGCGTGACGCTCTTTGGTCAGGCTGGCGGCGTGGGGGGGGAAGCCGAGGTCATCGAAGCGGCGCTGCAGCAGTTCTATGAAGAACATGATGCGCCGCGCGAGGTCTTCATCCCGGTGGCGATTGCCGACGCCGACGTGATGGAGGCGTGGCTGTCCGAACGCAGCGGCCGCAAGGTGAAGCTGGTCGTGCCACAACGCGGCGATCGCCGGCGCCTGGTCGATCTGGCCACGCGCAACGCGGAGGTCTCGGCCCGCAGCCGTGCGGACACGGGCGGCCCCGGCCGGCAGGCGCTCGAGGACCTGCAGCAGGCCCTCGCCCTGCCCGGCCTGCCGCGTCGCATCGAGTGCATCGACATCTCCACCCTGCAAGGCAGCGAGACGGTGGCGTCGCTGGTCGTGTGCGAAGACGGCCGCATGTCGAAAGGGCAATACCGGAAATATCGGGTCTCGGGCCACGAGCCGCGGTTCTTGAACGATTTCGCGGCCATGGGGCAGGTGGTGCAGCGCCGCTTCGCCAAGCTGGTGGCCGCGGGCGGTCCGTTCCCCGACTTGCTGGTCGTCGACGGCGGCAAGGGGCAGTTGTCGGCTGCCTATGAGGCGCTCGAGCGGGTCGGGCTGTCGAACCTGATCGCCATCGGGCTGGCCAAAAAGGAAGAACTGGTGTTCACTCGCGACGCCGTTGAGCCGGTCGCCTTCCCGCGTACCGGCCCGGCGTTGCTGCTGCTGCAGCGCATCCGCGACGAGGCTCACCGCTTCGCGGTCACGTTCCACAGGCAGTCGCGCACCAAGCGCGACATGAGCTCGGAACTCGACGCCATCGCCGGCGTTGGACCGCGGCGCCGCCGCGCGTTGCTCACGCACTTCGGCAGCATGGCCGGGGTGCGGCGGGCCACGCGCGAAGAACTCGTGCCCCTGGTCGGCCAGAAGTGCGCCGACGCCGTGCTGACCCACTTCGCCCGCAAGTCGGCCGCGAACTGACCGGCCCGGCGCGCGGGTTACGCCGCGGCCAGCCCCCGGCGGCCTGTGGTACGATTGTGCGCTTTGGCGAACCTCGATTTCGTTCAGATCGGGCTGCAGTTGGCGGTGTTGATCCTGTCGTTGACGGTGCACGAGGCCGCCCACGCGTGGACAGCGAACCGGCTCGGCGATCCGACCGCGCGGCTGCTCGGCCGGCTGTCGTTCAATCCGCTCGTGCACATCGATCCGGTGGGCACGGTGGTGTTTCCGCTGGTCGCGATCGCGACCGGCCTGCCGCTCATCGGCTGGGCCAAACCGGTGCCGGTGGATTTTCACAACCTGGCCTCGCCGCGGCGCGATTTCGCGCTGATTGCGGCCGCTGGCCCGGCCAGCAACCTGTTGATGGCGTTGGGCGGCGCGGCTGCGTTCGCGGCCCTGCGCGCCACCTCCGACGGCAGCGGCCTGGCCATCGGCCTGGTGCTGATGTTCGTGGTGCTGAACGTGCTGCTGGCCGTGTTCAACATGTTCCCGGTGCCGCCGCTCGACGGCGGCAACGTGCTGATGGGCGTGCTGCCGTCGTCGCTCGCCGGCGTCGTCGATCGCATCCGTCCCTACGGCATCATCGTGCTCTACGCCCTGATGCTCTCGGGCGCGCTGTTCCGGATCGCGGGGCCGGTGCAGCGTTTCATCCTGGACCTCTTGCTGTGACGACGACGAAACGCGTGGTCTCGGGCATGCGCCCGACTGGACGGCTGCACCTCGGGCATCTCGTGGGCGCACTCGACAACTGGGTGGCGCTGCAGGACGACTACGATTCCTTCTACTTCGTGGCCGACTGGCACGCCCTCACCAGCCACTTCGCCGAAACCAGCGAGCTCGTCGCCAACGCCATGGACAACGTGGCTGACTGGATCAGCTGCGGCATCGATCCGGAGCGCAGCACCATCTTCGTGCAGTCGCTCGTGCCCGAGCACGCCGAGCTCTATCTGTTGCTGCAGATGGTCACTCCTATCCCATGGCTCGAACGCGTGCCCACCTACAAGGAACTGACCGAGCAGCTCGCTGACCGCGACCTGAGCAGCATCGGCTTTCTCGGCTATCCGCTCCTGCAAACCGCTGACGTCACCATCTACGACGCCAACGTCGTGCCCGTCGGCGAGGATCAGGTGCCGCATCTCGAGCTCTCGCGCGAGGTGGTGCGGCGCTTCAACCACATCTATGGCCCGGTGCTGGTCGAGCCGCAGTCGATGCTGACCCCGACGCCGCGTCTGCCCGGTCTCGACAACCGGAAGATGAGCAAGAGCTACGGCAACACCATCGACCTGTCCGACGATGCCGCCACGGTGGTGAAGAAGGTGCGGCAGATGTACACCGACCCCAAGCGCGTGCGGGCCGACATCCCGGGCACGGTGGCGGGCAATCCGGTGTTTGTCTATCACGACACCTTCAATCCGAACCGCGATGAGGTCGCCGACCTCAAATCCCGCTACGAAACGGGCAGGGTCGGCGACGTCGAAGTGAAGACCAAGCTGGCCGTCGCCATCAACGCGCGACTCGAGCCGATCCGCGAGCGCCGTGCGGCCGCGCTGGCCCGCCCTGGCTACCTGCGCGAGGTGGTGATGGAAGGGTCGCGCCAGGCGCGAGTCACCGCGGTGGAGACGATGCAACGCGTGCGCGAGGCCGTGAAGCTTGTCTACTAACGACGAACGCACCGGGCCGTCGGCGGCTGACGGATTCGAGTCGCAGCTCGACTCGATCCCGCTGCACCTCGAGCAGTTCGATGGGCCGCTCGACCTGCTGTTGCACCTCATCAAGAAGAACGAGGTCAACGTCTACGACATCCCGATCGCGCTCATCACCGGGCAATACCTGGCCTACCTGAGCCTGATGCGCGAGCTGAATCTCGACGTGGCCAGCGAGTTCCTGGTCACCGCCGCCACGCTCATCCACATCAAGAGCCGATCGCTTTTGCCGCGGCAGGAGACGGCAGCGGCCGACCCCGACGACGAGATCGATCCGCGGGACCTGCTGGTGCAGCGCCTGCTCGATCACCAGCGCTTCAAGGCCGCCGCCGAGTTGCTGCACGAGCGGGAAACACTGCGCAACGCGCAGTGGACGCGGCCCGATGCGCGCATCGAGGCGATTGCCGGCGAGCCGGTGGAGCCCGAGCTCGACGTCGATCTGTTCGGCCTGCTGGCCGCATTCAGGCGCGTGCTCGAGCGGTCCAAGGACGCGCCGCTCGTGGTCCTGCCGCCCGAGCAGCTCTCGATCGAGACACGCATCGAGCAGTTGCTTGCGCGCCTCTCCGACACCGACGCGTGCGGCTTCGAGCAACTGTTTGACGACGTGGCCGGACGCGGCGATCTGATCGTGACCTTCCTGGCGCTGCTCGAGATGATCCGGCTCAAGCTGGTGCGCGTGTTCCAGCCCGGTGGCGCGGGCGCGATTCGCATCTACAA
>JBDTWC010000381.1:0-4007 GCA_040006875.1 Acidobacteriota bacterium
GCGCTCTTCGACATCGGCGCCTCCGGCCCGTTTGCCGGCTTCGTCGTGGCGGTGCCGCTGCTGGCGCTGGGCCTCAGCCTGTCGCGTCTGGGCCCGATGCCGCAGCATCTCGACATGTTCTCGCTCGGCCGGCCGCTCATCTATCGGGCGACGCAGTACGCGTTGTGGGGCGCGCTACCCGATGGTCAGGTGCTCTATCTGCATCCGGTCGCCCGCGCCGCGTGGTTCGGTTTGCTGGCCACGGCGCTGAATCTCTTCCCGCTCGCCCAACTCGATGGTGGCCATGTCGCCTATGCGGTGTTCGGTCCGCGCGCGCGCTGGATCACGATCGCCACCGCAACGGCCGCCCTCGGCCTCACCTTCATCTCACTGAGCTGGGTGGCGTGGTCGATCGCGATGCTGGTCGTGCTCGGCGTGGCCGGCCTGCAGCATCCGCCGACGCTCGAAGATCAGTTGCCGCTCGGCCGGCGTCGCCTCGTGCTGGCGGCTGCGGCCGTGGTCGTCTTCGTGGTGTGCTTCACGCCGGCGCCGGTGGAGCCGATCGAAGGACTCGTGCCGGCGGCGCCAGCGCTCACCGGCCGGCCCTGACCTGCGGCGCCTACGACGTCACAACATGCTGACCGGATCGACGTCGACGGTCGCGCGCCGCGCCACCGCCGGCCAGGCCACCAGCGCCGCGCGCAGCGCCTCTTTCATGACCGCGCGATCGCCGCCCTTCAAGAAGAACTGTGCGCGATGCTCACCGCGCAGCTTGGTGATCGGCGCCGGCGCCGGACCGAGCAGCACCACCCCGCTTGCGCCGAGCGACCCGCGCACATGACCTGCCAGCTGACGGGCCGCGCCAAGCGCCTCCTCGAGCGACGGCCCCCGCACGACCACGTTGATCATGGCCGTCACCGGCGGGTAGCGCAGTGCGGCGCGGAAATCGAGTTCCTTGGCGACAAACGCGTCGTAGTCCTGCGCGCAGCCGCAGCGCACCGCGTAGTGCTCGGGGAACAATGTCTGCACGCACGCTTCGCCGAGCCGTTCGCCGCGGCCGGCCCGGCCGACTACCTGGGTGATGAGCTGGAACGTGCGCTCGGCGGCGCGGAAATCGGGCAGCCCGAGGCCCACATCGGCCGACACCACGCCGACCAGCGTGACGAACGGGAAGTCGTGGCCCTTGGCGATCATCTGCGTGCCAACGAGCAAGTCCAGCTCCCGACGTCCGAAGCGCGCGAGCAGCGCGGTCAGGCTGCCGCGCGTGCCCACGGTGTCGCGATCGACGCGGCCGATGCGCGCCTGGGGAAAGCGCTCGCGCAGGTCGAGCTCGAGCCGCTCGGTGCCAAAGCCCAGGTGTTCCATGTAGGGCGCCGCGCACTTCGGACACACCGGCGGCACGGCGCAGGCGTAGTCGCAGTAGTGACAGCGCGCGCGGGCGCGGTGGCCGGAGCCGTGCACGGTCATCGACACGCTGCAGTGCGGACACTCCACCGTGCTGCCGCACTGACGGCACAGCACCGCCGACGACACCCCGCGGCGGTTGAGCAGTACCAGTGACTGCTCGCCCGCCTCGAGGCGCCGGCCGATGCCGTCAACGAGCGCGCGGCTGAGGATCACCTCGGCGCCGGCCTGCGCCCACTCGTCGCGCATGTTGACGACCTGCACCGCGGCCATCGGCCGGTCGGCCACGCGCCGTTCGAGCGACACGAGCGTGTAGCGGCCGCGCGCCGCGTTGTGGAACGACTCGAGCGACGGCGTCGCCGAGCCCAGAATCACCAGCGCGCCCTGCTGCTTGGCGCGCATCACGGCCACGTCGCGGCCGTGATAGCGCGGCGTCTCGTCCTGCTTGTATGAGGTGTCGTGCTCCTCGTCGACGACCACGAGGCCGACGCGCTCGAGCGGCGAGAACACCGCCGAGCGCGTGCCGACCACGACATCGACCTCACCGGCACGCACGCGATGCCACTGGTCGTGGCGTTCGCCGGCCGACAGGCCGCTGTGCTGAATCGACACTCGGTCGCCGAAGCGGGCGCGCACGCGCCCCGCCACCGCCGGCGTCAACGCGATTTCGGGCACGAGGATGAGCGCCTGGCGGCCCTGCCGACGCACGCGATCGGCCATGTGCAGGTAGATCTCGGTCTTGCCGCTGCCGGTCACGCCCTTGAGCAGCGCCGCGCGGTAGTCACCGGCGTCGGCCAGCGGCTCGAGCACGGCGACGGCGGCGCGCTGCTCGCCGGTGAGCGGCAGCGGACCGCCGTCGCCGTCGGGTGCCAGGGCATGGGCGGCGAACGGATCGCGCACCACGGTCTCGTGACCAATCGACACCAGGGCCGATTGCGCCAGCCGGGTGAGCGTGGCCCCGGAGATCCCGCGGGCCGACAGTTCGGTGGTCGGCAGTCCGGCCGGGCTCGCCGCCAGCAGCATCAACGCCTGGCGCTGACGGGTGCCGAGACGCGCCAGCACCTCGTCGCCGTCACCGGCCGGTGCGCAGCGCGGCCCGAGCGCCGCCTGCTCCGCCACCGAGACGCCGAGCGGCGTCAACACGGCCACGCGCCGGCGCTTGAAGGTACGGGCATCGCCGGTGAGCACTCGCGGCGGAAGGGCCGAGGCCAGCACGTCGCCAGGTCCGGCCAGATAGTAGTCGGCGACCCACAGGGCCAGGGCCACGAGTCCGGGAGGCACGAAGGCCACGTCGTCGCGCACGGCCAGCACGTCGCGCAATCGGATCCTGGCCGCGAGCGGCGCGGGGGCCGGATCGACGACGATGCCGGTGACGCACCGCGGGCCCAGCGGCACGTCGACCCGCGCCCCAGCCACGAGCGCCGGCCACTGGTCGGGCACGCGATAGATGAGTACGTCCAGTGCCGGCACCGGCACGGCTACCGACACGATTCGCGGCACGGAGACTACGCCTGCAGGAGGTCGCGCACCTTCTTCATGTCCTCCCACACCTCACGCTTGGCGGGGGGATTCCTGAGCAGGTACGCCGGGTGGAACGTGGGGATGAGCGAGGCGCCGCGCCACTCGAACACGCGGCCGCGCAGCTTGGTGATCGGTTCGGTGGTGCGCAGGAGCGAGTGCGCCGCGAACTTGCCGAGCGCGACCACGACCCGCGGTTGCACGATCGCCAGTTGCTCGAACAGGAACGGCTCGCACGTCGCCACTTCGTCGGGCTCGGGGTTGCGATTGCCGGGCGGCCGGCACTTGATGATGTTGGCGATGTAGACCTGCTCGCGGGTCATGCCGATCGCCTCGATGATCTTGGTCAGCAGCTGGCCAGCCCGGCCCACAAACGGCTCGCCCAGCTTGTCTTCGTCTTCGCCCGGTGCTTCGCCGACAAACATCAGGCGGGCCTGCGGGTGGCCGACGCCGAACACGGTCTGGCGGCGACCGAGCGTGGCCAGCTTGCAGCGCGAGCAGGTCGGGCCGACAGTCGCCTTCAGCGCCGCCAGCGCTTCGGCCGGCGGCACCAGCTCTACCGCGGCACCGCTGGTGGTCGTTGCGTCCACGGCCAGCGCCGCGCCGCCGTCGTCGCCGGCGCGCGCCGCGGCGACGCCGCGACCGGCGCGATCCCGCCACCGTGGGTCGCGGCTCAGGCCGTCGGCGCCAAGCTCGCGGAAGTAGTCCAGGTGCGCGGCCAGGCTCTCGCGATCCATCAGCGGCTCACCGGCGCGGCGCTGGCCACGAGCAGCCGCTCGAGCCGATCGAGAATCCGCGCCGCCACCTCGGCCTTCGGCAACACCGGGGTGGTCTCGGTGCCGGCGTCATCGAGGAACGTCACGGCATTGGTGTCGAGTTCGAAGCCGGCGCCGGGCTGCGTCACGTCGTTTGCGACGATCAGATCGACGCCCTTGCGGCGACGCTTGGCCTCGGCATGAGCGAGCAGGTCGTGGGTCTCGGCGGCAAAGCCGATCAGCACCGGGCGCTTGGTCGCGCGCGACGTCAGGCGGCCGAGATCGGCGAGGATGTCAACGGTGCGCTTGAGCGGCACGCTCCAGCCGCCGTCGTCTTTCGCCACTTTCTGC
>JBDTWC010000382.1:0-4000 GCA_040006875.1 Acidobacteriota bacterium
CGCGGCCACGCGCGGCGTCCACTGGTCGACGAAGGCCTGGTTGGCGGCGGCGTCGCCGGCGGCGATCTCGCGCACGCTGCCTGAGGCTACGTCGGTGGGCGTGAACTCGGCCGGCACCGTGCCGCCGGCATCGAGAATGGCGCGATGCACCCAGTAGACGTGGGTCTCTTCGCGCGCGATCACATACTGGTAGGCGTTGTTGACATCGTAGTCGCTCACGAGGCGCGCCGACGCCACGTGGCGCTGCAGCAACGCCAGGCGCTCGACGTAGAACTCGACGAGCAGGGGCGAGAGGTCGGAGGGAGTCACGCCTTTTGCTTCTCCTTGCACGTGATGCACACGCGCGTCCAGGGAATCGCGTTCAGCCGGGCTTCGGCAATCGGCTCGCCGCAATCGCGGCAAACGCCGAACGCGCCCTTCTCGATGCGCACCAGCGCTTCATCGATCGCCTGCAGGATCTTGGCGTCGGTCTGCTTGAGCTTGAGGGTGATGTGGACTTCGTTGTTGCCGCTCGCCTGGTCGGCCATGTCGCCCTGACGGCCGGTGTTGTGCTCCATCGAGCTCTGAATCGGCTTGGCCCCCGCCAGCGCCGAGAGTTCGGCGCGTTTCCTGAGCAGGACGTCCTTGTAGACGGCGACGTTCATTCGGAAGCTCCACGCGCCCGCCCGTGGGCGCCAAGGCAATTTCCGATGATAGCGCGGATGCCGGGCCCGCGGCTACTCGGCCCGGAGGGTCGCCAGGGGCTTGCGTTGCAGCACATCCCAGCTCGCCGCCACTCCCACCAACGCCACGACGAGCCCGGTCACGCCGATGCCGAGCACCCAGAGCGACATGGCCGGACGGTAGGCCATGGAGAAGGCGTAGCGGCTGAGAGCCCAGGTCAGTGCGGCGGCACCGACCGCGCCGAGCACCCCGGCCAGCAGGCCCAGAACGCCGTACTCCAGCAGCAGCATGGTGGCGATGATCTGGCGGGTGGCGCCGAGCGTCTTGAGGATGGCGGCCTCGTAGACCCGCCGGAATTTGGTCATGGCGACGGCGCCGATCAGGATCATCAGGCCGCTCACGAGCACCAGCGTGCCGACCACGGTGACGGCCAGGGTCACGTTGTCGACGACGCCCTGGATCGCGGTCAGCATCTCGCGCCCGTCGATCACCGACACGTTGGGAAACCGCGCCGCAAGATCGCTGACGAGCCCGGCGCGATCGGTGGCTGCGGCAGGGCCGCGCACGAACGCGATGTGGCCATGCGGCGCGCTCTCGAGCAGGCCGGGGCGGAAGACGAACATGAAGCCGCCGGCTCGCCAGTCGCTCCAGTCGACATGGCGCACCGACGACACCGTCGCCGACACGGTGCGGCCAAGCACGTCGAAGCGGATGGTGTCGCCGACGTGGATGCCGAAGCGCGCGCTGATGCTCTCCTCGATCGACACTTCTCCGCCGGGCCCGGGCTCGCCGGTCCAGGCAGCGCCGGCAACGATCCGCTCGTTGGCTTCGAGATGGCTGCGATAAGTCACGGTGTACTCGCGCGCGAGCGAACCGCGGCCGCGCACGTCTTCGTAGTCGTCGAGCGTCAGGTCCTTGCCCTGCACCCCGACGACGCGGGCGCGCAGCACCGGGAACGTGCGCGGCGCCGGCGACCCAGCGGGTCGGCGCGCCGTCAGCGTGCCGACGACGCCAGCGAGCTGATCCGACTGGATGTCGAGCAAGAACAGGTCGGGCGCGTCGGTGGCCATCTCGACCGACACCTCGCCTACCAGGTTCTGCTGCAGGGCGCGCACGCCCAGGATGAAGAACGCGCCCAAACCCACCGTGAGGAGCACGAGGTGCACCTGTCCGCCCGGCCGGGTGAGTTGCAGCGCCGCGTGGCGCAGCGGGAACCAACGCGCCGCGGCCAGTGGCCGCACTGCGGCGATGAGCGCCACCCCAGCCAGGTAGAGGACGCCGGCGAGCGCCGCGAAGCCTACCGCCACGATGCCGCCAATGCGCACCGACCCGGCCTGCCACATGGTGAGCGCCACGACGCAGCCGCCGACCCCGAGGGCCGCCGCCCAGCGCACCCAGTCGCGGCCGCCGGTCGCCGTTTCGTCGCGCAGCAGCCGCGACGGCTTGACGTGGCGCACGTCGAGGAGCGGCACCAGTGAAAACAACAGCGACACGAGCAGGCCGGTGCCGGCGCCGTGCACTACGGCCGAGGGCGTGAGCCGGTAGTGCACCTCGAGCCCGGCGGTCATCGCGGGACTCAGCCACGACGGAATCCAGGCCATCACGGCCGCGGCCATGCCGACGCCGACGACGCTGCCGAGCGCGGCCAGGGCCAGCACCTGCGCGACGTAGATGGCCAGGACCTGCGAGGCGCGCGCGCCCAGGCACTTCAGGATGGCGATGCTCTTCAGCTTCTGCTGCACGAACACCCGGGTGACGCTCGACACGCCCACGCCACCCAGGAACACGATCACCAGGCCGACCAGGCTGAGGTAGTTCTCGGCGCGCGCGAAGTCTTCGCCCATGTCGCCTTCGGTGTCGCTGTAGGAGCGCACGCGCACGAAGGTGTTCTTGGCATCGGCGCGCAAGGCCGTAGCCAGCGCGCTCAGACTGCTGTCGGGAATCTTGACCAGGCGCTGGTGCGTGACCCGGCTGCCGAACGCGAGCAGCGAGGTCTGTTCGAGATCGGCGAGGTCGACGATCACCCGCGGCCCGAGACTGAACGAGCCCAGACGCCGCCCGGGCTCGGATTCGATCACGCCGCGCACCGTGAACTCCTTGCCGCCGAGGGCCAGCCGATCACCGACGGCGAGGCCGAGTTGCGCCAGCAGTTCGGGGCGTACCAAGGCGCCGAAGTTGGCCAGGCGGCCGTGGCTGTAGGGCTCGCCGTCCTGAAGTTTGAGCGTGCCGTAGTAGGGGAAGCCGGGGCCGACGGCCTTCAACTCCACCATGCGCGCTGGACCGCTGTCGCGGCCGGCGGCCCGGGCCATGGTGGCAGTTTCCGCCGTGCGCGTCACCTGAGCCCCGGCGGCGCTGAGGCGGCTCTCCATCGTCTCGGCGACAGCGCCGTCGATCGGCCGCGCGCTCGAGATGAGCAGGTCGGCGCCGATCAGCCCACGCGCCTCGCCGGCAAACACCTGACGCACGCTCTGGATGACCGAGCGCAGCGTGACGATGGCGGCCACGCCAAGGGCGATGCACAGGAAGAAGAACACCAGGCGCCGCCATGAGGCGCGCATCTCGCGCGCCGCCATGACGACCACGAACCTCATCGCGCGGCTCCCACCATCGCGGTGGTGGCGTCGGCGACCGGCCGCCCGTCGCGCATCGTCAGTCGGGCGTCGGCGAGCGCCGCGATCTCATGGTCGTGCGTGACCAGCACCAGGGTGACCTGGCGCGCGGTTCGCACCGACAGCAGCAGGTCGAGGACGTGACGGCCGTTGGCGCCGTCGAGATTGCCGGTCGGCTCGTCCGCGAGGATGAGCGGCGGATCGTTGGCGAGCGCCCGCGCGATCGCGACGCGCTGCTGCTCGCCGCCCGAGAGCTGTGCCGGATAGTGGTGGCCGCGATCGGCCAGCCCCACTTCGCCGAGCAGCGCCACGGCCCGGGCCCGCGCATCGCGCCGGCCCACGAGTTCCATCGGCACGAGCACGTTCTCGAGCGCCGTGAGCGACGGCACCAGGTGGAAGAACTGGAAGACGAAGCCGATGCGCGCGCCGCGCAGCACCGCCAGGCGGTCCTCGTCGAGCGCCGTGATGTCGGTGCCGCCGATCTCGATCACGCCCGTGGACGGCGCATCGAGGCCAGCCATCAACCCGAGGAGCGTGGTCTTGCCGCTGCCCGACGGGCCGACGATGGCCAGGAACTGTCCATCGGGCACGGTCAAGTCGAGCGGATGCAGGATGGTCAGGGGCCGGCCGCCGCTGTCGACGGTCTTGGAAACTGCGCGGAGCGTGATCATTCGGTGGACGAGTCCTCGAGCGCGCGCACCAGCGGATCGAGCACGCGCCATACGGTG
>JBDTWC010000383.1:0-3992 GCA_040006875.1 Acidobacteriota bacterium
TGCCGCCGTTGCCGACGATCGCGTTCCAGTAGCGGTCCGTCTCCTCCTGGGTGTCGGTGGCGATCTGGAAGGAGAACGCCTCGCTCTGCTTGAACTGCGGACCACCGTTGAGGCCGAGGCAGGGAATACCGAGCACGGTGAACTCGACCGTGAGCACATCGCCCGCCTTGCCGCTCGGGTAGTCGCCGGGTGCCGTGTGCACGGCGGTCACGGCGCTGTCGGGGAAAGTGGCGGCATAGAAGCGCGCGGCGTCGTACGCGTCCTTGTCGTACCAGATGCAGATCGTGTTCTTCGCGATCATCACACTACCTCTCGACTTCGACGCAAACGATGCGGGCGCTTACTTGCATGCGCGGCAGTTGTGGTTGTTCTTGGCGCCGAGGCCCTCGAGCAGGGCAATCGTGTCCGGGAACGGCTGGGTGCGCTGTTCCGGACTGTTGGCCATGTCCACCGTGGTCTGACCCACGCGGTTCACGGCCATCACGTCGGCGCCGCGGCTGATCAGATACTTGATGGTCTCGTTGTCGCCGCGGGCGGCAGCATGATGCAGCGCGGTGAAGCCGTCGGCGTCGCGCGCGTTGACGTCGACGCCGAGTTCCTCGACGAAGTACTTCGCCGCCGGCAGCCAGCCCTCGGGCACATGCCGATGCTGCTGCGCGACGCGCGACGTGCCGTAACCCACGCCGCTGGCGGCGTGGAACGCCGGCACGTGCGGACCACCTGGCGGCACGGACTGCAGCCCCGACGGGTCGTCAGGACGCTTGGTGGCGCCATAGGTCATGCTCGGAATCGCGGGGTCGGCGCCGAAGCGGGTCAGCAGGCGCATCGCGTCGACGTCGAGGGCGTAGGCTGCCCGCCAGAACGGCGTGGCGCCGGCGAAATCCACACCCATGCGCCCGGTGTTGTAGGCGGCATACCAGATGTGCGACGACGTCCGCCGGTTGGGATCGGCGCCGGCCGTGAGCAGCGTCTCGAGGACCTGCAGATAAGACGCCTCTTGCTGGCCGCCGGCGGTGGGCTGGGGATACCACGTGCGCAGCGCCCACTCGTTGTTCAGCGTGGCGAAGAGCGGCGTGACGCCATCTTCGTTGGCCAGATTCGGATCCGCGCCGTGCTTGAGCAGCGTGAGCGCCAGGTCGTATTGCCCGTTGATGAGGGCCACCGTCATCGGGGTCGAGCCGTCGCCGGCCGCGCGCGTGTTCACGTCGAGGCCGGCCTCCACCAGGGCGACCGCCGCCGCAGTGAAGCCGTCGCGGGCCGCGTAGTGGAGCGCAGTGAAGCCCCCCTGCTTGCCGATCTGATCGATGTCCGAGGGCGCCCGCAGCACGCCGCCGCCACGGCGACCCTCGTTCGGGTCGCCCGGGCCCCCGCCGCCGACATTCGCAGCGCGCGACACCGCCGCCTGCGCGCCGGGATCGGCCGGGATGCCGCGCCCGTTCGACACGCCACCCACGTTGACCGTGCCGGGCGGCGGCGGATCCGGGTCGAAGCTCGAGTCCACGTTCCGGCCGGTCTTGGCCGACACGATCTTGTCGCGGGTCTGCCGCGCCTTGGTGTCGGCGGTGGCGCGCGCCTTGTAGTCGATCACGGTGGTGGAGGCCTTGAGATCGGCGCCGCGCGCCGCGAGCAGGCTCAGCACCTCGCGCCGGTCCTTCGACACGGCGAAGACCAGCGCGGTTCGTCCGTGCGTCGTGTCCACGGCGTCGATTGCCGCGGCTGGACGCCGGTACTGGTCACTGGCCCGACCGCGGCGCCCGCGTCGAGCAGGCGCGCGACCGCCGCGCCATGACCACGCTGACTCGCCAGGTGGAGCGGCGTGTAGGCGCCCACGCGGGTCAGCGCATCGCGCGCCGCGCCGGCCACGAGCAGCAGGTCCATGGTCTTCAGGTCGCCATTGAGCGCCGCCCAGTGCAGCGCCGTCATGCCGTCGCTCTGAGCGGCACTGACGTCGGCGCCGCTCTTGAGCAGGGTGCGCACGCCGGCGGCGTCGCTGCGCATCGCCGCGTCGGCGACGAGCGCCTCGGCCGCGGCCGCAACGCGGATGGTGGAGGCGCCGGCGGCCAGCGCAGCCACCAGGAGCACGAGCGCGAAGGAGTGCAAACGACTACGCATGGATGTCTCCCGCCCCGATCAGGCCACGGTGGTGGTTGGCGACGAGAACGAGAACTCGCCCGTGCTGTCGCCGAAGGTCTTGAGCTCGTCGAGGCCGAGGCGCTGCAAGAGCGTCAACATCACGTTGGCCATCGGCGTGCCCTCGGCCGCCTTGATGTGCACGCCGGGGTCGACCGCGCCGCCGCCGCGGCCGAGCAGGATGAGCGGGCAGTTGCGGTGGTTGTGGGTATTGCCCACCGCCATCGGCGAGCCGTAGAGGATGAGCGTCTTGTCGAGCAGGTGCGCGTCGCCGTCCATGGTGCTCTGCAGCTTCTCCATGAAGTAGGGCAGCATCGACACGTGATGCTTGTTGATCTCGGCGAATTCCTTGATCCGCTCTTCGGTGGCGCCGTGGTGCGACGAGTCGTGGAAGCCGCGTGAGACGCCGCTGCCGGGATAGACGCGGCCGGAGCCGTCGCGGCCGATCTTGAAGGAGAAGACGCGCGTCGTGTCCGAGGCAAACGCCAGCACCTGCAGGTCGAACATGAGCTTGACGTGCTCTTCAAACGAGTCGGGCACCCCGGCCGGCGCGCCGGGCAGCTCGCGGGCCTCGCCGCTCGAGTTGCGGGCCTCAACCTTGGCGATACGCGTCTCGATCTCGCGGATGTTGGTGCCGTACTGGTCCAGGCGCTGCCGGTCGGTCGGTCCCAGGGTGCGGCGCAGGTCGGCCATCTGATTGGCCAGCATGTCGAGGATGCTGCGGTCGGTGGCGCGGCGGTCGGCGCGCTGCGCCGGCGTGCCGCCCGAGCCGAACAACTGCTCGAAGACCATGCGCGGGTCGCGCACCATCGGCAGCGGCCGTTCCGGGGCCGCCCAGCTGATCGTATCGGTGTAGACGCAGGCGTAGCCGTAGGCGCAGCCGCCCGACTGATCGACCGGCTCGATGCTCAACTGCATCGACGGAATGGGCGTGTCCTGGCCGTGCTTCTGCACGTAGAGCTGATCCATCGAGGTGCCGACGTGCACGTCGGAGCCCTCGGTGAGCTTGGGGTGCGCGTGCGTGTACATCACCGCGCTCGAGCGGAAGTGGTCGCCGCCCACTTCCGGCGCCGACATGGCTTCGGCCATCTTGGTGTCGGTGTGGCTAATGATGGTCAGCTGGTCGCGGAACCGCTCGAGCGGGCTCAGGCTGCCCGGGCTGAGGTCGAAGTTCTTGCCGGTAGCGGCGGGAATCCACAGGTTGTTGGCCTGGCCGTACTCGCTGATGCCGGCGGCGCCGTGCACCTGCTCGATGCACACGAGGCGGACCTTGCCGGCGGCCTTGGCCGCGCTGGTCTTGGCAAAGGCGGTGCCGGCTGGAACCATCGACTCGAGGAACGGCAGCGCAATCGTGGCGCCAGCGCCGCGCAGCATCGTCCGGCGCGACATGTGCTTCTTGGTCAAGATCATCTCTGGGCTCCCTCTGCCTTCACGATCACGTTCTTACCGCTGCGTCTCTTCGGTCTGGTCTGCGCTCGCCGTCCGGAACGCCGCGCTCTTGACCACACCGCGAATCAAGGCCGACAGGCGATAGTCGCTGGCCTTGGCGTCCTTCACGATCTGCCGCACGGCCGGCATGTCGTAGTACTCGACCCGGCGGCCGATCGCGTAGGACAGGAGCCGTTCCGTCAGGTGCGTCACGAACACGTCCGAGCGGGCCACGAGCGCCGTGCGCAGGTCGGCCACGCCGTTCAGCGGCGTGCCATCGTAGAGCTGTCCCGACGCATTCACTGCCACGCCTCGATCCTTGATGCGCCACGCGCCGGTCACGTCGAAGTTGTCGAGCGACAGGCCGATCGGGTCGATCACGTTGTGGCACGAGCTGCACACCGGGCTGGCGCGATGCTGCGCGAGCTGCTCGG
>JBDTWC010000384.1:0-3980 GCA_040006875.1 Acidobacteriota bacterium
AGATCGCCAAGAACGGGGCTGAGCCCGAAGCCAAGATCGAAGGCTTCATCGAGGCGCTGGCTCGCCTGCGCGACCAGCGCCCGTGGTTTCCGCCGCTGATGATGCGCGAGATGGCCGCCGGCGCACCCCGCCTCGACCCCGACACGCTGATGCACATGAAGGGGGTGTTCGTGGCGTTCGCGTCGATTCTCGATGCGGGCGTTGCGGCGCGTGTGTTTCGCAAGGTCCATCCCGTGCTCGCCTACATGACCATTCTCGGCCCGATGATGATGAACGCCGTGCGCGAACGCGCCGGGGCCGAGGCGGGGCGCGCCAGCCTGCCGATGTTCGCCCCGGTCGATCGCCGCGACCTGGTTTCGCACATGCAGCTCACCGCTCTTCGAATGCTCGCCAAGGACCAACCGCGATGACCGACACCTCACCGCTTCGCTCCATCGCCCAGGCGGCCGTTCTCGCCTCGACGCTCGCTGCCGTCACGGCCTGCACGCCGGCCGTCGATCCCAACCACCTGCGGGTGTCGGGGCACGTCGAAGCCACCGAGGTGCGGCTGGCGCCGAAGGTCGGCGGCCGCGTGCTTACGCTCGAGGTGAAGGAGGGCGATCGCATCGCGGCCGGGGTCCGCATTCTTACGCTCGACGCTACCGACGTGCAGCTGGCCATCGCGCGGGCCCGCACCGAGCAGGCGTCGGCGGAGGCGCAACTGCGCCTGGTGCGCGTGTCGGCCCGGCCCGAAGACGTGCGCCAGGCGGAAGCGCAAGTCGCAGCCGCCCAGGCTGAGGTGCCCGCCGCAAAGGCCGAGGTCGCCGCCGCCAGCGCCGACCTGCAGCGCTTCGAGCTCTTGCTCACGCGCAAGTCGGGCTCGCAGAAACAGCGCGACGACGCCGCCACCCGGCGCGACGTGGCCGTAGCGCGGCTCGAAGCGGCCGAACGTCGCGTGGCCGCTGCGCAGGCGGTGGTCGACCGCGTGAACGTCCGCGCCCGGCCTGAAGAGGTCGCCGTGGCGCAGAGTCGCATCGCCACCACCGTGGCCGCGATCAACGCGCTCGAGGAGCAACTGAAGGACGCCACCCTCGATTCGCCGGTGGCGGGTATCGTCACCGAGAAGCTCACCGAGGCAGGCGAGATGGTGGCGCCGCGCACCCCGGTGGTGGTCATCACCGACCTCGATCACGCCTGGGCCGATGTCTACGTGCCGGAACCCGCGGTGCCGCGCATCACGATCGGGCAGGCCGCCACGCTCTTCACCGACGCCGGCGGCGACGGCATCAAAGGCACGGTCACCTATATCTCGCCCAAGGCGGAGTTCACGCCCCGGAACGTACAGACCGCGGACGAACGCGCCAAGCTCGTCTACCGCATTCGCATCGCCGTCGACAACACGGCCGGCGTGCTCAAGCAGGGCATGCCGGTCGACGCCGAGTTCGCGCTGGTGCCATGAACGCCATCACGCTGACCGACGTCGTCAAGCGCTACGGCCCGACCGAGGCCCTCAAAGGGCTGACCTTCGAGGTTGCGCGCGGCGAGATGTTCGGCCTCATCGGCCCCGACGGCGCTGGCAAGAGCACGGCCATTCGCCTGATGTGCGGTCTGTTGCATCCCGACCGAGGCTCGCTGCGCCTGATGGATCTCGATCCGGTGAAGGACCACAAGGCGCTCACCCACAAGGTCGGGTATCTGTCGCAGCGCTTCAGCCTCTACGGAGACCTCACCATCGACGAGAACATCGCGTTCTTCGCCGAAATCCACGGCGTGACCGACTACGTCACGCACCGCAATCATCTGCTCGAGATGACGCAGCTCACGCGCTTCCGCGCTCGCCTGGCCGACCAGCTCTCAGGCGGCATGAAGCAGAAGCTCGCGCTCGCCTGCACGCTCGTGCATGAGCCCGAGGTCGTGCTGCTCGACGAGCCGACCACCGGCGTCGATCCGGTGTCGCGACGCGAGTTCTGGAAGCTGCTCTCGCACTTCGTCGCAAGCGGCATCACCATCCTGATGACCACGCCCTACCTCGACGAAGCCGAACGCTGCAATCGCGTGGCGCTCGTGCACGACGGCCGCACCCTGGCGCTCGACACGCCGGCCAATCTGCGCACGTCGCTGCCGGGCGTGTGGATCGAGTCGTTCTCCACCGACGCCCGCGGCGTGCGTACCCGGCTGCGCGCCGCCGGACACCCGCATGTGGAGGTGTTCGGCGAGCGTCTCCACTTGTGGCTGCCCGAGGCCGCCGACGAGCGTGCCGCGCGCCAGGCGCTGGCCGCCTTGGCGGCTCGAGCCGGCCTGCCCCCGATCGAGGGGCACGTCATCACGCCCTCGCTCGAAGACGTCTTCATCGCCAGGCTCGCGGAGCTCGACCCCGCGGCGCCGGCCGGAGCTCTGTCATGAGACGCATCATGTTCGCCGTCGCGCTGAGCGTAGCGGCTCCCACCTTCGCGCAACCGGCGCCGCTACGTCTTACGCTCGACGAGGCCACGACCCGCGCAGTGGAGCAGAGCCACCGGCTGGCCGAGGCGCGCGCCCGTCAAGCCGCCGCCACCGCCAACATCGAGGTGCGCAAGAAGTCGGACGACCCGACGCTGACCGCGTCGGCCGGCTACACGCGCACCAACCACGTGGACGAGTTCGGCATTCCGCAGCCCAACGGCTCATCGCGCGTCATCTATCCAGACCTGCCCGACAACTACCGCAGCCGCATCGAGCTGATGTGGCCGATCTACACCGGCGGACGCACCAATGCACTCGAACGCGCGGCCCAGGCCGAGGCGACCGCCACCGGCAAGGACCTCGACGTGGCCCGCCTCGATCTGCGTCTTGAAGTCTCTCGCACCTACTGGGCGCTGGTCACCGCGCGTGAGACCGTGGGCGTGCTCGAACAGTCGGTGGCCACCGCGGACCAGTCGCTCACCGACGTGCGCGCTCGTACCGAGGCCGGGTTCCTGCCGCCAAACGACGTGTCGCGGAGCGAAGCGCAGCGGGCACGCAGCGAGTTGATGCTGGTTGAAGCCCGCGGCCGCGTGGAGACGGTGACCATCGACCTCGCTCGCCTCATCGGCCTCGACGACGTGCCGGCGATCGAACCGGCCGATGCGCTCGAGGGCCCGGCTGCTCTCAGCCGCGACGCCAGCGCGCTGGTCGCCGAGGCGATGGTGCAGCGGCCGGAGCTGGCCGCCATCAGCGAGCGCAGCACCGGCATCACCGCCCGGCTCGACGCCATCGCGGCCACGCGCAAGCCGATCGTGTCGTTTCTGTCGGGCTACGACTTCGCCAACCCGAACCCGCGCATTTTCCCGCGGCAGGACAAGTGGCAGGACTCCTACGACCTGACCCTCAACGTCAGCTGGCAGTTCTGGGATTCGGGCCGCGCCAAGGCGGATCGGGTCGAAGCGCTCGCCAATCAATCGGCGCTCACCGAACGACGGCGTGAAGTGGCAGCGCAGATCCGTGCCGACGTTCGCAAGGCGATCGTCGACCTCACCACCAGTCGCGCCGCGCTCGTGCCGGTGCGTCTGGCGATCGTTGCGGCGCAGGAAACCCGCCGGGTCGTGAACGACCGCTTCGAGGCCGGCGTCGCCACGACCCTTGACGTGCTCGATGCGCAGCTCGCCGAGATGCAGGCCGAACTCGACCGCGCTCGTGTGCTGGCTGACATCCGCCTGGCCGAGGCGCGCCTGACGCGCGTCGTGGGGCGATGACCGAGGCCGTCGCCATCGACGTGCGCGAGCTGACCCGCAAGTTCGGGCAGTTCACCGCCGTCGATCACCTGTCGTTCCAGGTGCAAAAGGGCGAGGTGTTCGGCTTCCTCGGCGCCAACGGCGCCGGCAAAAGCACCACCATCCGCATGCTGTGCGGCCTGCTCGCGCCGACCAGCGGCACCGCGATCGTGGGCGGCGTGGACGTGGCCACCGACCCGGAAGGCGTGAAGCGCACGATCGGCTACATGTCGCAGAAGTTCTCGCTCTACGAAGCGCTCACCGTGGACCAGA
>JBDTWC010000385.1:0-3963 GCA_040006875.1 Acidobacteriota bacterium
TCTGGGACGCGCCCGGCCGCTGGAAGCCGTGGACGATCGAGGTGCAGAGTGCCCCGATGGGCGATCTGCGCTTCACCGCCGCCGAGATCAAGGCGCTCGAAGCGCACATGCTCGGCCTGAACGCCGTGTTGAAGGCCGCGCCCGGCGTGGCCACGCCCGTGGGCTACAGCGTCGAGACGTCCGGCGTGATCACGTCGACCGACGTCGTCACCGGCCAGCCCAACCCACGCACGCTGCCCTTGCCGTCGTCACTGATGTTCGGAGCGTTCGGCATCACCGCGTTCACGCGCAACGGCAAGACCGTACGCGAGGATGGCGGCGAAACCACGTTCCTGATTTTCCGCATCAACCGCATGCTCACGGGCTCGGCCGTGCCCGACTTCATCGACCTTGAATCCGACGTGATGCTGGAACTGCCGCGCGGCGCCGACGTGAACGGCATGCCGCGCTACGGCGATCAGTTGGTGCTCCAGAAGAAAGACGTGCCGCTCTTCACGCCGGTGGAGCGCAACGAGGCGCTGCAACTCACCGTGCGTGCGCTCGAATGCCGGGCCACCGCCGCGCGGGACGTGCTGGCCAAGCTCACGCAGGCGCTGGCCGAATGGCGCGATCCGAAGCAGCACGCGAAACGCATGGCCGACTACACGCAGTCGGCCGCCCTGGCGAAAGACCCGACGATCCTCACGAAGCTGACCGCGTTCGAGAAGACCAACGACGCAACGCTCGCGGCATTGGCTGGCCCCGACAGCGCGGCTGCGACAGACGTGCAGGCCGCCGAGCACGCCGTAGCGGTGGCGAAGACCGACATCGCGGCCCTGCCGCCGGCGGACCTCGCCTCACCCAGTTGCTTCGTGTCCGACCCGAGGTCCACGGGCGCGTCGGTGGCGCACATCGGGTCGGCGCCGGCCCCTGGCTGCACGCCGATCGTGCGGCCGAACTGGACGCTCTACAACGCCGCGCTGCCGCGCACCGCTCCGCAGCTGATCGTGATCGATCGCTTCGCCGGCTGCCTCGGCCATCCGCTGCCGAAGGTGCCGGGAAACTGCGCGGCGAACAAGGCCCTGATCGAGACGTTGGACGTGGCGGCCGTGCAGGCCTGGCTCCGCTGACGCCCGGGTGCGGACAGGGCTCCTGGCACGCGCTTGGCACTGGTGGCGTTTAAGGGATTGAAGCGTGGAGCCAGAACAGATCCATAATGAAACCATGGCCGTGACCTTGTCGGTGAAGAACGTCCCCGAAAAGCTCGCCGAGCGGCTGCGACAGCGAGCCGCCAGTCACCATCGCTCGCTGCAGGGCGAGCTACTCGCCATTCTGGAAGCAGCCGCGCAGCCCACGCTCACCATCGACGAATTGGCCGAGAAGGTGAAGACGCTCGGGCTGCGAGGGCCGTCGGAATCGACAGCGATCATCCGGGCGATGCGCGATGGCCGTCGTCGTTGACGCGTCCGCCCTGGCGGCCATGCTGTTCGACGAACCCGAGGCCGACGAAGTCCGCGCCACGCTACGTGGCCAGGCGCTGCACGCGCCAGCACTGGTGCACTTCGAACTGGCGCACGTCGCCTGGAAGAAACTGCGCCGCACGCCGTCGCGAGCCGCGGCAATTCTCGACGCTCTGAACGTGGTGCCGCGCCTGCCTCTTCGGTCGTCGACGCCCGATATGGTGCAGGTTGTGGCGCTCGCCGCGGCCACGGGACTCACGCCCTACGACGCCAGCTACCTGTGGCTGTCCAAGACCCTTGGTCTGCCGCTGGTGACGCTCGACCGCGCGCTGGCGCGAGCCGCCGAGTCACTGTAGCGTCGCTACGTCTTCAGCGCGTCGACCACCTTCACGATCCGCCGCTCGCGCGTCTCTGGCGTCTTCGCGTCATCGACCTGGCGCACCCACTCCTTGCGCTTCGAGGGCGCGGCCGCCTCGAACGCGGCCAGCACCTTCGCCTTGGTCAGCGCCGCCTTCAGGTCGGCCGGCACTGGCGTGACCCGCGGCTCGGTGTCGAGCTCGAGCGTCACGGTCAGTGTGTCGCCGCCCTCTACCCCAGCAGCGGCGCGATGTTCAGCGGCTACGCCCACCATGAACTTTCCGCCCATCACAGCCACGGTGGACCGATACGTGTAGCCCTTCAGCGTCACCTTCACGGCCGGGCGCTTGCTCGTGCCCAGCGCGTTCACCGCTTCGGGCGGCACCACGATGCCCACGGCGTTCATGTCCTTGGCTTTCTGCAACGTGGCAGTGAACGACGCGCGCGGCGGATTGGCAGGCATCCTGCAATCTTATCCGCCGGCGGAGGATGTAGGATGACCGACGGCAACTCGATGGCATCACGCATGTCGCGCCTGGAAACGCGCCAGAACAGCATGGCAAGGGACATCGACGTCCTGAAGACGGACGTGTCGGTCCTGAAGACGGACCTCAAGGCTCTGTCGCACGAAGTGCGTACCTTCAAGAACGACGTGCAGGTGAGATTTGAACACGTCGACGAGCGCTTCGACCGCGTGGTCGAGGCATTCGAGTCCTTGCGCGAGCAGATGGACCGCCGCTTCGATGAGGCGGATGCCGCGCGCATCGCCGACCGGCAGATGTTCTACGACATCCTCGGGAACCACGAGGGGCGCGCTAGTCTCGAAGGCGCGAGCGGTCAGTCATAGTGGCGGCGCGGACGCGTGCCCGCGCCACCTCGTTGTCTGACCCGCTTTCGGACTAGCGCTTCGTGACGCCGCTCAGGTGCGCCACCACCACCGCCACTCCAGGAATGCCGCCGATGCTGGCGTTGTAGCTGAAGTTCCCGTTCATCGCCGTGCCGGTCACGGTGGACGTCCATCCCGAAAGGGCCGTCGTCAGCTGGCCGCTCGTCGCCGTGCCCTGCAGCACCAACGCGCCGCTGGCGTTCACGGTGCCGTTCGCCGCGCCGGTGACCTGTCCCAACGAGAACGTGCCCGACACGGTGCTGCCGTTCTGCGTGAGGCTCAGCAGGATCGGCAGATCGGTGCCCGGCGGGAACGCGCCGCGCTGGCTGCAGAAGTAGTCTTGATTCGAGCCCGTGCCGTCGCAGCGATCCACCACGTAGCGTCCGCTCCACGTGCCTGCGAACGTCGGGCCGGCGGCCGTGCCCGAGATGGCTACGCTGTTGGACCCACTGGTCTGGTCGCCATTCACGGTGACCGTGCCGTTGTAGCTGCCGGCGGTGGTGGGCTGGAAGCGCACGGTGACGGTTTGCGACCCGCCCGCGGGGATCTGGCCGCTGGTCCAACTGAACAGGGTGTGCGTCGACAAGCCTCCTGAGATCGTGGTGCCGCTGACCGTGAGCGCGGCGTTGCCCGAGTTGGTGATGGCGTAGGTGAGATCGCGCTGGCTGCCGACCGGCACGTCGCCGAACGCCAGGTTGCCGCTCACGTTGACGATGCGCGTGGTCGATGGCGGCGTCGTCGTGGACGGGCTCGTGGGCGACGATTTGTCGCCGCCGCACGCCACGACGAAGGAAAGCAGGGCCAGGCCGAGATAACGAAGCGGGGAGCGCATGTCAGGTGTCCTCCGGAGCACAAGGGGGCGATTGGCTCGGTGCGGACGATGGTAGGCAGCACGTGCGACAGGACAGGTCACGCGCGGAAATGTGCACCGCCCCGCACGACGCGACCTGATATCGTCGGCGCCTGCGCAGCCCTTGCCTGGGAGTTCCGACATGACGCGCCTCATGCCCGCCCACCTCACCGTGCTCGCCGTCGTGGCGGTCGTGAGTCTCTCTGTCCTAACGCCTGCTGTATGCGCACAGGCTCTGCCGTCCATCACCGAGTACAGCCTGCCGCCCGACACGCTGGCGAAGTCTGAAGCGCTCTACCGCACGCGCGTCGCGATGTTCGCGGTCGGCACCATTTACAGCGTGGCGCTTCTGCTGCTTGTGCTCGCTCTGCGGGTGGCCCCACGGCTGCGCGATCGCGCCGAACGCACCAGCGCGCGGCGCTTCGTGCAGG
>JBDTWC010000386.1:0-3959 GCA_040006875.1 Acidobacteriota bacterium
CGGTGTCGGTGAGGTTCTTGTTCCAGTCCTGATGCATCCAGGCCGTGCGCGCGCCGCCACTGCCGTCCATGTACATCTTCACGCCACCAGACCAGAGGCGCCCATTGCCGAGCGACTGCGGCGGACGCGGGTTGGCATTGACCTTGGCCATCACCGCAGCGGCCTGGTCGAGCCGGCGGGGTCCAGCCCACAGCGCGAACACCCGTACATCGAGTTTGTCTTCCTTGAGCAACTCGTTGTAGAGCGCCCACTTCAGGTCGCCGATGCCCGGATCCTTCGCGCCGGTCATGCCTTCAGCGTTGAAATCCTGGATCATCTTCACGAGCCCGGCCTTCTGCTGCGCACGCGTGAACTCGGGCACGTGCCGGGTGATGAGCCGCTGGGCCGATTCGAGCACCACCCCGTTGGGCTCGCCGTCGGGGCGATGCACGATCGTGCCGGCCGGCGGATCGGGCGTGGCCGCGCGGATCTCCGCGATCTTCAGCGCGTAGCTGTTGCCGACGCCGTAATGCCCGGTGGTGTTGCCGAGCCACACCGGGTTGTTCGGCGCCACGGCATCGAGGTCGGCGGCGGTGATATGACGGCGCTCGGCCAGCTTGCCCTCATCCCAGCCGTCGCCGGTGACCCACTCGCCCGGCTTGACCTTGGCCACCTGGGCGGCGATGCGCGCCTGCACGTCCTTCATGCTCTTGATCGACAGGTCGCTCAGGTCGATGCTGAAGAGCGCGTCCACTTCGGTGAAGTGCACGTGCGTGTCGATGAGACCCGGCGTCACGGCTCGCCCGCCGAGGTCGATGACCTGCGTGGTGCTGCCGGCCCGGGCCTTGATGTCTGCCGTTGTCCCCACGGCCACGATCCGGCCCTCGCTGATGGCCACGGCCTCGGCGACGGCGTCGCGGGCGTCCACGGTGATGACCTTGCCGTTCACGAGCACCGTGTCCACGGCTGTCTGCGCTTGCGGCTCGATTGCACCCGGCCACGCGCCCGCCGCGGCCATCGCCACGAGCACTCCACCACCTACAAGTCGGCGCATCATCGGCATCTCCAATCCGGCTGGATCGTATCGCACGGCGGCGTGACCGGACGGGCAAACTGCCACCGCGAGACCAAACGCGTTGACCATACGTCGAAGCGGACGAGACCTCTCCTGAGATCACGACGTCAGAAGATGTCTCCGCCCCGCCGCGCAGGCCACAGCCACACGGTTCTGGCGATGCGAAGCCGAAGCATCGTCTTTCGTTAACGTTCAGAGGCGTAGCTTCGCTAGAATCCGGGTCACGTGCTCGACACCCTCTCTCGTCTGCTGCTCGGCGTTCGCTGGGTCGTCTTCGACCAGGGCGAACTGCGCTTCGCGCCGCCGGCCGGTGCCACGCTGGCAGCGATGCTGGCGGTGGTGGCGGTCGGCGCTGCCGTGGTCGCCTATCAGCGGGCGCCGCGGCGCCTGACCACTCGCGACCGGTGGGTGCTCACCGGGTTGCGCACGGCGCTGGTCGGCGTGCTGCTCCTGTGCCTGATGCGGCCGATGCTGGTGCTGCGCGCGGCCGTGCCCCACCAGAACGTCGTCGGCGTGCTGCTCGACGACTCACGCAGCATGCGCATCGCCGATCTGAACGGCCAGCCGCGCAGCAGCTACGTGCAGCAGGAATTTGGCTCGCCCGATGCCGGCTTGCGCAAGGCGCTGGGCGAGCGCTTCACGGTTCGCACCTTGCGCTTTGCCGGCTCGCTCGGCCCGGCGCCGACCGGCGAAGATCTCACCTTCACCGGGTCGAACACGCGCCTGGCGGCGGCGCTCGACCAGGCGCGCCGGCAGCTGGCCGGGGTGCCGCTGGCCGGGCTGGTGGTGGTCAGCGACGGCGCCGACACCAGCGGCGCGGCGCTCGAACCCGCGCTCCTGGCCCTGAAAGCGTCGGGCGTGCCGGTGTTCGCGATCGGCGTGGGCCGCGACCAGGCGGAGCGCGACATCCAGGTCGGGCGCGTGACCGCGCCGCGCACGGTGCTGGCCGGCACCACGCTGCTGCTCGATGCCGTCGTCACCTCTCACGGCTACGCCGGCCAGACGCTCACCCTCGATGTGCTCGACGGCAGCCAGATCGTGGGCAGCCAGCCGGTCACGCTCGGCGCCGACGGTCAGCCGACCACGGTGCGGGTGCGTTTCACGGCCGCGGAGGCGGGGCCGCGGGTGTTCACCTTCCGCGTGCCGCAGCAGCCCGGTGAGCTGCTGGGCGAGAACAACGCCCGCGACGTGCTCATCGACGTGCGCGATCGACGCGAGAAGATCCTCTACTTCGAGGGCGAGCCGCGCTTCGAAATGAAGTTCCTGCGCCGCGCCGTCACCGACGACAAGCAACTGCAGCTGGTGGTGCTGCAGCGCACCGCCGACAACAAATACCTGCGCCTCGACGTCGACGATCAGGATGAACTGGTCGGCGGCTTCCCCAAGACGCGCGACGAGCTGTTCAAGTATCGCGGGCTGGTGCTCGGCAGCATCGAAGCGGCCGCGTTCACCGGCGACCAGCTGGCCATGCTGGCCGAGTTTGTCGACAAACGCGGCGGCGGCCTGCTGATGCTCGGCGGCCCGCGCTCGTTCAGCGAAGGCGGCTACGCCGGCACGGCCCTCGGCGAGACCCTGCCGGTCGTGCTGAACAAGCAGGCGCCGCCGTCGGGTGAGCCCACGCTCACGCGTCTGGCGGTGCGGCCGACGCGCGCCGGCAGCGGCCACGCGGTGTCGCAGATCGGCGCCACCGAGGCGGCCTCGGCAGCGCGCTGGCCCGAACTGCCGGAACTCTCAACCATCAACAGCGTCGATGCGGTGAAGCCGGGCGCCACCACCCTGCTGAGCGCCACCGATGCCGGCCGGCGCGAGCGGCCGGTGCTGGCGTTCCAGCGCTTCGGCCGCGGCAAGGCCGCAGCGTTCACGGCGCAGGACTCGTGGCTGTGGCAGATGCACGCCAGCATCAGCGTCGAGGATCAGACCCACGAGACCTTCACCCGACAGCTGCTGCGCTGGCTGGTCGACGGCGTGCCCGATCCGGTCGAACTCAGCACCTCCGCCGATCGGGTCGAGCCCGGTGACGGCGTGACCATCACGGCTGAAGTCGCCGATCCCTCGTTCGTGCCGGCCAGCGACGCCGCCGTCACGGCCACGGTCACCGCGCCAGACGGCACCGCCGCCACCGTGCCTCTGACCTGGAATGGCCAGCGCGACGGCACCTATACCGGCACCCTCGCCACTGCGGCGGCCGGCTGGTACGAAGTGCGCGTCGAGGCGATGCGCGCCGGCGCGTCGCTCGGCGCCGCCACCACCCATGTCAACGCTGGCCCCGGCGATGCCGAGTACGTCGAGACGACTCGCCAGATGCCGGCGCTGCAGCGTCTCGCCGACGAGACCGGCGGCCGCGCCTACACGCCCGAAACGGCCAGCGCCCTGATCGATGACGTGCAGTACACGGGTCGCGGCGTGACCGCGGTCGAAGAACGCGAGCTGTGGAACGCGCCGCTGGTGCTGCTGCTCCTGCTCGGCCTGCTCAGCGCGGAATGGGGGTACCGGCGTGCCGTGGGCCTGTCGTAGCCCGCGCGAGCTGGCCCGCCTGCTGGCCGTGGCCGTGATCGTGGCGGGTGCCGCCGAGGCCCTGGCGGCGCAGCGTCCGCTCATCAGCGAGCGCCATCGACGCCGTGACGCCAGGCCGGTGCTGAACCAGGCCCGCGTGCCCTACGACGGCCGCTTCGCCTTCGTCCGGCTGCGCTACGACATGGCCGGCGGCGCCAGCGGCTTCCGGCGGGAGAACTGCACAACCACCCGGTGGCTTACATGTCTAAACCGGGCTTCTGGACGCTCAACGAACAGGAAGTCGCAGGCATCTTCGAGGACAACGACCCGGCCAAGCGCCTCCAGGTCGTGGCCAACTGCAACAACGACCTGGGCGAGTACTGGGATTTCTCCGACACCGGCTGGGTGCCGA
>JBDTWC010000387.1:0-3958 GCA_040006875.1 Acidobacteriota bacterium
GGTCGCGCGCGACGCCAGGCGGCCGAGATCGGCGAGGATGTCGACGGTGCGCTTGAGCGGCACGCTCCAGCCGCCGTCGTCTTTCGCCACTTTCTGCTCGGCCACGGTTTCCGGCGTGTAGTCGGCCACGGCCGCCGCCATCACGACCGCATCGACCCTCGCCGCGCGCGCCATCACGGCCACGTGCATATCGGCGGCGCTGCGCACGCGCACCAGCTCGACTCCGGCCGGTGGATCCAGATGCGTCGGCCCCGACACCAGCGTCACGGCGGCGCCGCGCCGCGCCGCTTCGGCCGCCACGGCGTAGCCCATCCGGCCACTCGATCGGTTGCCGATGAAGCGTACCGGATCGAGGTCCTCGAAGGTAGGCCCGGCGGTGACGAGTAGCGCGGCATGCGTGAGCCGGCCAGCGGGAGTTGGAGTGACGAGATGGTCGGCCGCCTCGACGATCTCCTCGGGCTCCGCCAGTCGGCCCTTCCCCACCCAGCCGCAGGCAAGATAGCCGTCGCCCGGATCGACCAGGCGCACGCCGCGTCGCACCAGCGTCTGCAGGTTGTGCTGCACCGCCTCATGCGCCAGCATGTGGGTGTTCATGGCCGGCGCCAGCAGCACCGGCGCGGTGATGGCCAGGAACAAAGAGCTGAGGAAGTCGTCGGCGATGCCGTGCGCGAACTTGGCGATGGTATTGGCCGTGGCCGGCACGACCAGCAGCAGGTCGGATGCAGTGGCCAGCGCGATGTGCTCGATGTCGGCGTTGAGGCCGGGCGTCCATTGACTGGTGACGACGCGGCGGCGCGTGAGCGCTTCGAAGGTGAGTTCGCCGACGAAGCGGGTCGCGCTCTCCGTCATGACGACCGTGACCTCGTGGCCGCGCTTCTGCAAGCCACGCACGACCTCGGCCGCCTTGTATGCGCCGATGCCTCCAGTCACGCCGACGGTGATGCGTGCCATGTGTCGCCTCCGAGCCTAGGGCCGATTCCAGCCCACGAAAAAGGTGCGCACGATCGCGTCGGCGACGCGGTTCATGCGGTGAACGCGCGATCGCTCGGCGGCGATGATCTCCTGTAGGCGCACGACCGTGGACTCCAAGTCGTCGTTGACGACCACGTAATCGTACTCGCGATAGCTCGAGACTTCGGCCCGAGCCGTTTCGAGCCGCCGCTGCAGCGCCGCTTCGGGCTCGGTGCTGCGGCCGCGCAGGCGCCGCTCCAGGACCTGGAACGAGGGCGGCATCACGAACACCGCCGTGTGGTCGGCGCCGCGCTGGCGCACCTGCCGCGCGCCCTGCACGTCGATCACGAGCACCACGTCCTGGCCGCTCTCGATCATCGACTGCACGTCGGATGCGGCGGTGCCGTAGAGGTTGCCGAACACGTCGGCCCACTCGAGGAAGGCGTTCTCGGCGATCATTTCCTCGAAGGCCGGGCGCGTGATGAAGTGGTAGTCCACGTTTGCGCGCTCGCCCGCACGGAGGGCCCGCGACGTGTAGGAGCGCGACATCCGGAGGTTGGGCAGGATCTGCACCAGCCGCTCGACCAGCGTGGTCTTACCCGTGCCCGACGGCGCCGAGATGACGAAGAGAAGCCCGCGGCTACTCGACATTCTGCACTTGCTCCCGCATCCGTTCCAGTTCGGCCTTGGCCTCGATGATGTGCTCTGACACCTGCAGGCCGTCGGCCTTGCTGCCGATCGTGTTGATCTCGCGGTTCATCTCCTGGAGCAGGAAGTCGAGCTTGCGCCCGCACGGCTCGAGGCCATCGGCGAGCGCGTCCCAGTGCTCGAGATGGGCACGGAAGCGGGTCACCTCTTCGGTGATGTCCGATCGCTGCGCCACGCGCACCACTTCCTGCGCAAGGGCCGATTGATCGATCGGCAGGCTGGCACTGACCTCGCGAGCCCGTTCAAGCAGCCGCTCCTCGACCCGCTGTCGGCCGTGATCGGCGGCCGCGGCAATGACGCCGATGAGCGCGCTGAGCGCGCCCTTGCGGGTGGCGAGATCGCTCTTGAGGTGACCGCCTTCGAGCGTGCGCATCTCGTTGAGCGCGGCAATGGCCCGCGCCACCGTGGCTTCGGTGGCGTCGTTCCACCACGGGCCGGCATCCGCCTCGGGCGGCCGTTCACGAATCGACAGCGCCTGGGGCAGGCGCAGCAGATCGCCGGGCGTGAGCGCGCCCTGCACCAGCCCATTGGCCCGAGCCGTTTCCAGCGCGGCGGTGAGCGCGGTCACGAACCCGTCGTTCAGCTCGACCACCGGCGTCGTGCCGCTGCGCGGCTGCGCCGCGACCTGGAGTTCGACCCGGCCCCGGGCAACACCCCCCTGCACCAGGGCCCGCACCCTGGGCTCGACCTCGGCCACAAGCGCCGGCAGCCGCAACTGCAGGTCAAGGAACCGGTGATTCACGGCCCGCACGGTGACCGACAGCGAGCCTCGCTCGTGGTCCAGGGTCACGGCTGCAAAGCCGGTCATGCTCCTCATCATCGTTCTGTCGTCCTCCGTGTTGGGTCGTCGTTCATGCCTGGGGCACGACCGCCCGGCCGGCACGTTTGCCGTCCGCGAACTGGGCCCGGTACAAGCGCGCATAGGGTCCGTCGCGGGCGACCAGTTCCTCGTGGCGGCCCCGCTCGACCAGGCGGCCACGCTCGAACACCAGAATAGCGTTGGCCCGCTGCACCGTCGACAGCCGGTGCGCAATCACGAACGAGGTGCGGTTGCGCATCAGCGCCGCGAGGGCGTTCTGCACCAGGCGCTCCGACTCCGAGTCGAGCGACGAGGTGGCCTCGTCGAGCAGCAGGATCGGGGCATCGCGCAGCAACGCGCGGGCAATCGCCAGTCGCTGGCGCTGGCCCCCCGACAGGCGCTGGCCGCGCTCGCCGATGCGGGTCTGGTAACCTGCAGACTGCGCCTGGATGAACTCGTGCGCATGGGCGGCCCGGGCCGCAGCTTCGATCGCGTCCTGGCTGGCCTCAGGCATCCCGTAGGCGATATTAGCCGCGATCGTGTCGTCGAAGAGCACGGTCTCCTGCGTGACGACGCCGATCTGGCGGCGCAACGAAGCAAGCGTGACCTCGCGCAGATCGTGGCCGTCGATGAGCACGGCCCCGGCCGACACGTCGTAGAAGCGCGGCAGCAGATTCGCGAGCGTGGTCTTGCCGGCGCCGCTGCGCCCCACGATCGCGATCACGTGTCCGGCCGGCACCGTAAACGACACGCCGCTCAACACGTGCTTGCCGTGGCCGTCTTCGTAACCGAAGGTCACGTCGCGATACTCGACCTCGCGCGTGAACGGCGGCAGCTCGATGGCCCCGGGCCGCTCGACCACCTCGGTGTGCGCGTCGAGCAGTTCGAAGACACGCTCAGCGGCAGCCGCCGCCTGCTGGATGTTGGCGTTCACCCGCGTCAGCTTCTTGATCGGGCCATACATCAGGAGCAGCGCCGCCACAAACGACGTGAACTCGCCCGGCGTGAGGCGGCCGGCGGCGATCTCGCCGCTGCCGTACCACAGTGCGCCGACCACGGCCACGCCGCCCAGCGCTTCCATCAGCGGCGGCAGCAGCGACAGCACGCCGGTGACGCTCATGTTGATGCGGTAGACCTCCTGCGAGGCCTCGCGAAACTTGGCCGCCTCCCGCCCCTCGGCCAGAAACGCCTTGACGATGCGATGCCCGGCAAAGGCCTCGCCGGCCACGTGCGACAACCGCTCGAGCGCTTCCTGACTTCGGCGCGACACGGTGCGCAGCCGTTTGCCCAGGCGCGACAACGGATAGACGACCAGCGGCGCGGCGGTGAGGCACACGAGCGCGAGGCCGGTGTCGATGTAGACCAGCAGACCGGCGTAGCCCACCACCGTCAGCGACTCACGCGCCAGATCGCCCACGGTTTCCGACACCGCGCGCTGCACCTGACCGACGTCGTTGTTCACGCGCGAGAGCAGCTGACCGGTGCTGCGCCGGGCGAAGA
>JBDTWC010000388.1:0-3958 GCA_040006875.1 Acidobacteriota bacterium
CGCCCTACTCGCGCCGGTTCCCGGGCATCGACGACGTGGCCGCCGACCTGGCGCGCGACCTGCCCGCCTCGCTCACCGAGGGCATCGGCGCCGTGGTGCACTGCGCCGCCGAAACGGCCGGCGGCAAGCAGGATCACCGGCGCAACTCCATCGACGCCACCAGGCGTCTGCTCGAAGCCGCGGCCGCCGCGGGTGCCAAGCAGGTGATCCACACGAGCAGCATTGCGGTGCTGGTCTCGTCGAGCAGCCTCGGCCGCCCGGTCGACGAGTCGGCCCCGATCGACCCCAACACCGCCGCCCGCGGCCCCTACGTATGGGGCAAGGCGGAGTCGGAGATCGTGGCCCGGCAGCGCGGCCCTGAGATCGGCCTCGACGTGAAGGTGATCCGGCCCGGTCCGCTGGTGGACTACACCCACTTCCATCCGCCTGGCCGCCTCGGTCGTGAGCTCGGGCCGTTCTTCGTCGGCATCGGCCCGAAGCGCGGCCCGCTGAGCGTGTGCGACGTCACCACCGCCGCGCAGGTGGTGCGCTCCTACCTCGAAGACTTCGCCGCCGCCCCGCCGACGCTCAACCTGGTCGAGTCGCCGCCGCCCGAGCGGCAGGAACTGCTCGCCCGCTACCGGCGCGATCGCGCCGACCTGTCGGCCATCTGGCTGCCGGTGTGGTTCGTGAAGCTGCTGTCGGGATTCGCGAAGATCGTGCAGCGGCTGATGGGCTCGAAGCAGCCCATGGACGTGGCCGCCGCCTTCGCCAGCGAGAAGTACGACACCACCCTCGCCGGCAAGGTGATCGAGCGCGCGCGCCGTTCCGAGGCCGGAGTGGCGCCGTCGGCGGCCTGAGTTCATGACGGAGACTCCCCTCTTCTTCGGGCCAGCCGGCCAAGCGCTCTTCGGCGTGCTCCACGATGCCGTACCGGCGGCGACCGGCTCGGCGTTTGTCTTCTGCCATCCGCTGGTCGAAGAGAAGCTGTGGTCGCATCGCGTGTTCGTCACGTTCGCGCGGCACTTGGCCGCGGCCGGTCATCCAGTGCTGCGCTTCGACTATCGCGGCAGCGGCGACAGCGACGGTGCCTTCAGCGACTGCTCGCTCGACACGCTCACAAGCGACATCGCTGCGGCCGTCGACGAGGTGCGCCGCCGCACCGGCGTCACGTCGGTGTCGCTGCTCGGTCTTCGGGCCGGCG
This sequence comes from Acidobacteriota bacterium, assembly GCA_040006875.1. GTDB lineage: Bacteria > Acidobacteriota > Vicinamibacteria > Vicinamibacterales > UBA2999 > CADEFD01. The sequence continues at coordinate 1,184 of JBDTWC010000388.1, forward strand.
CCACGCTCGCGAGCATCGTGGCGGCGAGCCCGGATGCGAACCTCGATCGGCTGGTGCTGTGGGCGCCGATCGTCGACGGCGCGCGCTACATGCAGGAACTGCTGCGCATCAACCTGACCACGCAGATGGCAACCCACAAGGAGATCCGGTTCGACCGTGAAGCCCTGGTCGAGCAGATGCGGCTCGGCAGCACGGTCAACGTCGATGGCTACGAGATGTCGTATCCGCTCTATGCCGACTTCACCGCGGTGAAGCTCACCGAGCGTCCGGCCTGGTTCGCGGGACCGACCCTGATCGTGCAGGTTGATCGCCAGCCCGGCCGCGTCGATGCCGAACTGCAGCGCCTCACCGCTGCCTGTCCGCACGCCACGCTCGTCGCCGCCCAGGAGGAACCGTTCTGGAAGGAGATCGCGAGATTCTACGAGCGGGCGGCCAGCCTCTCTGCGGTGACGTCGGCATGGCTGAAGTGAACGCGAGCGCGCCGGCTGCGCGCGTCAACGTGTTGATCCTCTCGGCCGGCCTGGGCCTGGGCGGCGCCGAGACGGTGATCCGCCATCTCGCTCAGGCGATCGACCCCAAGCGCTTCAACATCACCATCGGCTGCATCAAGACGCTGGGCCTGATGGGCGAGAAGTTGAAGGCCGAAGGAGTCGACATCGTCACGCTCGCGAGTCCGGACAAGCAGGTGGACTATCTCACCGCTCTGGCGCTCCGGAAGCTGATTCGCGCACGCGGGATCCAGGTGGTGCACTCGCACACTACCGACGGGCTCGCCGATGCGGCCCTGTGCAAGGTCATGTCGCCCGGCTTGAAAGTCATCCACACCTTCCACTTCGGCAACTACCCGCACACCGGCAGCAAGCGGCTGCTGTGGATGGAGCGCGTCTTCTCACGTCTGACCAACAAGCTCGTCGCCGTGGGTGAAGTGCAGCGCAGCCAGATCCGCAAGGCGTTCGCTTTGCGCGCCAGCCAGATCGGCATGATCTGGAACGGCGTGCAAGCTGCCTCGCCGGCCACCGACCCGACGTTCCGCGCCCGCATCGGTGCCGGCGATCGTCTGATCATCGGCACCGTGGCCACGCTCATCGAACAGAAGGGCCTGCGCGATCTGATCGCCGTCGCGGCCCGGCTCCGGGCCCACGCCGACAAGGTCTGCTTCGTCGTCGTCGGCGACGGACATCTGCGCGGCGAGCTCGAACGGCTCCGCCATGAGCAAGGCGTGGATGACATGGTCGTCTTCGCTGGCTGGGTGCCGGACGCCGCCAGCGTCGCCTTGCCGGCCTTCGACGTGTTCTTCCAACCGTCGCTGTGGGAGGCGATGTCGGTGGCCATTCTCGAGGCCATGGCCGCGCAGAAGGCGATCGTCGCGACCAGAGTGGGCGAGAACCCGATCATCCTCGACGACGGCATCGACGGCCTGCTGGTTGAGAGCAAGGATGTTGCCGGCATGGCCGACGTGCTCGGCCGGCTGATTGCGGATCCCGCCCTGCGCCAGCGTCTGGGCACGGCCGCGGCAGCGAAGGTCGCGCGTCAGTTCACGGTGGCGCAGATGGCCCGCGCCTACGAAGCGCTCTACGTAACGACGCTGGCGGGCCAATGAGCGACTCGCCGCCTACCCCTGACGTGGGCAGCGAGGCGTCGCGCCCGATGGCGGCGCCAGATCGCGCCGAGCCGGGCTGGCCGGCGGCGGTGATCGCCGGCGCGTATCAGACCGGCGTGCTGGCCGTACGCGGCCTGCAGCGCCGCGGCGTGCGCGCACAGTGCATCGACGCCAGCAGCGACAATCCTGGCTTCAGGTCGGCGCACGGCAAGGCGCGTCTCTGTCCCGATCCCGACGTCGACGGCGCCGCGTGGGTGCAGTTCATGCAGGAGCTGGCGGCCGGGATGGGCGGCCGCCCGGTGCTGATTCCCAGCTCGGATCGGTTCGTCACGGCCGTGGCCCGTAACGCCGTGGCGCTGGCCCCGCACTATCGTCTGTCGGCGGGCACCGCCCTGCAAGGTCTGCTGGCCGATAAACACACGCAGTACGCGCTGGCCGCCGAGCACGGCATGCCCATGCCGCTCACGGCTTTCGGCCGCGCGGCCGCCGACGTCGAGGCCTTTGCGGCCACGGCCATGTTCCCGTGCCTGCTGAAGCCGACGCACTTCCGCGAGTGGCGACGCTGTGCCGCCGACCACCCGCTGTATGGCCAGAAGATCGCCATCGCGCAGTCGCCGGCGCATTTGCTCGAGCTCTACGGCCTGGCCGCCGCGATCAACCCCGACGTGATCCTGCAGGAGATCATCGAGGGGCCGGATAGCGGCAAGCGCGTCTACCTGTCGTGCTACGGCAGCGACGGGCAGCGGATCGCCAAGGCCATGTTTCGCGAGCTGCGCTGCGAGCCGCTCGGCTTTGGCCCGGCTTCGGTCACCGAGCCGGTCGATGACGTGGCCGTCGATGAGATCTGCGACCGCTTCCTCCGCAACCTCGGCTACATCGGGATCTGCGAGATCGAGATGAAGCAGGACACGCGCGACGGGCGCTTCAAGTTGATCGAGGCCAACCCGCGCCTGTCGGGCGGTGGCGACGCGGCCCCCTACGCTGGCGTCGATATCTGCTGGCTGCACTACCTCGACGTGATCGGGAAGCGGGTGGCGCTGGTGGGGCCATCTCCACGCCACTTCAAGCACGTCGTGCTCCGCGCGGATGCGATTGCCGTGGTCGAGTACTATCGGGCCGGGCTGATCACGCTCGGGGACATCCTGCGCTCCTACCGGCCGCCCCTCGCTTTCTTC
>JBDTWC010000389.1:0-3955 GCA_040006875.1 Acidobacteriota bacterium
CGCCGCGCGAGCAGCCGCGCGGCTCGTGGTTGGGCATGTCCCAGCGGGTGCGCGGATAGTCGGTCTGCTGCGTCTCCCAGGTGACGATGCCGCCCTTGACGTAGATCTTCCACGAGCACGAGCCGGTGCAGTTGACGCCGTGGGTCGAGCGCACGATCTTGTCGTGGGCCCAGCGGTTGCGGTAGGCATCTTCCCAGGTCCGGTCTTCGCCGGTGGTGACGCCGTGGCCGTCGGCGAAGCCCCCCCTCGGTTGTGCGAAGTAGCTCAGTCGATCGAGGAAATGGCTCATTGGCAACTCCGGAAGAGTGAGACCGGCGCGGTCTGTCAGCACGGCATGGGCGCGTTCCTGCGAGCGTAGTACCACCAGGTCACGGCGATGCACATCAGGTAGAACACGAAGAAGATGCAGAGCGCGGCCTCGGGACCGCCGGTCTGCGCGATCGAGCTGCCGTAGCTCTTCGGGATGAAGAAGCCGCCGTAGGCCGCCATCGCCGCGGTGAAGCCGAGCGTGGCTGCGCCTTCGGTGTTGCCGTCCTTGGTGGCGCGCGCCACTGCCGCGCTGTCCCTGGAGTCGACGCCTTGCATCGACAGGCTCGAGAAGATCACCGGGATCATGCGGAAGGTCGAGCCGTTGCCGATGCCGGAACTGAGGAACAGAACCAGGAACATCAGGAAGAAGCCGGCGAAGTTGCCGGCGCTGGGGCCAAACGGGAAGACGAAGGCCGACGCGGTGCCCTTCGGCAGGAAGTAGAGGACGCCGACCACCGCGAGCGCCATCACGACGAAATTCCAGAATGTGACGCGGGCGCCGCCGAGCTTGTCGGCGAGCCAGCCGCCGAACGGCCGGACCACGGCGCCGACGAGCGGGCCGAGCCACGCGTAGGCGAGCGGGTTGACGGCGGGAAACAACCCCTTGATCAGCAGCGGAAAGCCGGCTGCGTAGCCGATGAACGAGCCGAAGGTGCCGAGGTAGAGCAGGCACATCAGCCAGTTGTGCTTGCGCCGGAAGATCGCCGCCTGGGTCGCGAACGAAGCCTTGGCATCGGCGATGTCGCTCATGCCGAACCACGCGGCGAGAGACGCGAGCGCGATCCACGGAACCCAGATGAAGGCCGCGTTCTGCGTCCACACCTGTTCCGCCTGACCGTTCCTGGCGATGATCTGCGGATCGCCGCCGAAGATGCCGAAGATGCCGGCCGTGATGACGAGCGGGCTCAGGAACTGCACCACCGAGACGCCGAGGTTGCCCAGACCCGCATTGACGCCGAGTGCCGAGCCCTTGCGCTCCTTCGGGAAGAAGAAGCTGATGTTGGCCATGCTCGAGCTGAAGTTGCCGCCGCCGAAGCCGCACAGCAGCGCCAGGATCAGCATGGTCGCGTAGCTCGTCGTGTTGTCCTGCACCGCGAAACCGATACCGAGCGCGGGGATCAGCAAGGTCGCGGTCGATATCGCGGTCCAGCGGCGGCCGCCGACCAGCGGCACGATGAACGAATAGAAGATGCGCAAGGTGGCGCCCGAAAGCGCCGGCGCGGCCGCAAGCCAGAACAGCTGGTCGGTCGAGTACTTGAAGCCGAGCGCGGGCAGACCGACTGCGACCACGCTCCAGACCTGCCAGATGGCGAACGCGAGGAACAGCGCCGGCACGCTGATCCACAGGTTGATCTTGGCGATGGCCTCGCCCTGCTGTTCCCAGAAGGCCTTGTCGTCCGGGGCCCAGAGGGCCAGGACGCGGCCACGGGGTGCGCCGGGCTCGGCGGCATGGGTGTTGCTCATCGTTTCTCCTTGATTCGGCCGGCGCTCAGATTCGCATGGCAGGTGGCGATCCCGGGGCGTGCGCGCCCATGACCTCGCGGCGAACGCTTCAGCGTGACATCAGGACGGGAACGATCATCGAACTCAGCAATGGGCGTGTCGCACTGTCGTCTCGATGCGTGAAGCTTCATTGGCCTCGGGAATGCGACCTCACTGGCTCGCATTCTTCGACGTGCGCTGCGCCCGGCGGCGCGCCGCCATCTCGCGCCCCATGTCGCGTCGCTCTCCGGGGGCCAGCTGCTTGCGCGCCTGCGGATAGATGAACGACTCTTCGAGAGCAATGTGGTCGTGCGAGAGCGCAGTGAATACCTCGGCGCTTTCGCGCAACACGTCGAGGTCGTACCCGGACTGGCCCGAGGCCACCGCGTTGAGATGAGGGGATAGCTCCAGCCAGTCTTCTTCGAGCCATCCGTGGTCCTGCCGCAGTCGCAGCACGGCCTGAACCGTTTCCGGGTCGCCGCCGGACATGAGCTTCGGGAACACGTGGCGCTCCTCATCCTGGTGATGCTCGCGGGCAGTCGTCGAGAAGTGCCCGACGATCTCCCTGGCCAGCACCCGAGCCTCTTCGTCAGCGCCGATCTTCGTCAAGCGTGCGATCAGGCCCGCTAGTCTCCCCAGCGCGACCAGTGTCTTTCGGTGGCAGACGTCAAGCGCGTCGAAGCCGTCCTGCGGCGTGAGCGTGGCACGATCCGGGGACACGTGCGCAGGCCCCATGGACTCTCCTTCTGCGGGGTGGGGCGCCGAAAGTCGACGGCTACTTTGCCGCAGTCTAGGAAGCATGGCACGCGTGACCTTGATCCAGCGCAAGCCTGCGGATCAGCGTCCGGCCGCGAGCCGAACTCGGGTGACCCTGACGCAGGTGCCGGCGCGTGTGGGTCGCCGCGCGGCGCCGACGCGCGGGAAGGGGATTTCAGCCGTCGCGCCAGCAAGGGACTTGCCTTGCCGATAAGATATACCGTACGTACACCTTTAGGCAGTGACGCGTTGCGCAACTGCCAATCAGGATCATCCGATGCCGTCACCCGAGCTCTGCACCGAGGCCGAAGTCGCCGAACTGGTCAGCACGTTCTACGCCAAGGTCCGCGACGACGCGATCCTCGGCCCGATCTTCGAACGCCACGTCGCCGACTGGAACCTGCACATGCCGAAGATGATCGCCTTCTGGTCGGCAGCGCTGCGTGGCTCGAGCAACTACCGCGGCAACCCGATGGTGGTGCACCGCGCGCTGCCCAACCTCACGCAATCCATGTTCGAACGCTGGCTCGATCTCTTTCACGAGTCGGCAAGCGCGCTGCCGAACCGGGCGATGGCCGAGCGCGCCGGCGAACTGTCGCAGCGAATCGCGCAGAGTCTCTGGTACGGCTATCAGCTGCAGCGCGAGCCGGATCGGCTGCCCGCGTCTCTGCCGCAACAGGCGAAGACGGGGCAAGCGACAAGCGTGTCGGAATGACCGTGCCCAGTCTCATCGACCGAGGAGTGACCGCACCGGCCGGGCGCGCGGCCCCGAGCTTGCGAGCATTTCTCGAGCTCGCGTTTCGGCCGCTGTATCTGGCCGGCGTGGCCTGGGCGCTGATCGCGATCGGCATCTGGATCTATGCGCCGCAAATGCTGACGGGTCCTCTGCAGGGTGTCGCCTGGCACGCCCACGAAATGCTCTGGGGCTTCATCGCCACGATCGCGGTCGCCTTCTTGATGACGGCGGGCGCGAACTGGACCGGCATCAATCCCCTGAAGGGCGGTGCGCTCGGCATCGCCTGCGCCCTCTGGCTGGTCGCCCGTATTGGCTTTCTCGCCGGCGGCGACGGAGCGTTCTGGGCTGCGGCAGCGGCCGAGCTCGGCTTCTTTGTCCTTGCCGCGGTAGCGATGATGCGCGCCGTGTATCGCGCCCGAAACGCCCGCAACTACGCAGTGCCCTGGCTCATCGTCGGGCTGGCTGCTGCCGACGTGTTGTATCTGCTCGCCGCACGCAGCGGTGACTACGCGCTCTTGATGCAGCGCCTCGACGTCGGGTTGCTGGTGATGGCGCTGATCGCGCTGCTCATTGCCCGACGCGTGATTCCGTTCTTTGCGATGCGCGCGGTCGCCGGCCTGAAGCTGCCGATGCAGACCCGCACGGGCCAGGTCCAGCTCGGTGTCTGCGTTC
>JBDTWC010000390.1:0-3950 GCA_040006875.1 Acidobacteriota bacterium
ACTGGGCCCGCGCCTCGATCGACGGCACCGTGTCGACGCCGCTCGAGATCGGCGACGCCGCGGCCCGGGTCGACGTACACGCCGTGGACGTGTTCGATCCGACCCGTCCCTCGGGTCCGCGCTTCGGCACCGTGGTGCATGCCCTGATCGCGCACGTGGACCTCGCGGCCGGGACCGCGGATGTGGCGCAGATGGCCGCGGTGCAGGCGCGCATGCTCGGTGCCAGCGATGCCGAACGCGCCTCGGCGGCGATGGTGGTCGGCGAGCTGCTGCGTCATCCGCTCCTGGCTCGCGCTCGAGCGGCCGCCGCGGCGGGCCGCGTGTGTCGCCGCGAAGTACCGCTCGTCGCCACCATCGACGGCGTGCTCGTCGATGGTCTGGCCGACCTGCTGTGGGACGACGGCGACGGCTGGATGGTCGTGGATTTCAAGACCGACGTGGCGCTGGGCCACAACCTGGCCGTCTACACCCGCCAGGTCGCGCTCTATCTCGAAGCGCTGCGCTTGGCGACCGGGCGCAATGGCCGCGGCGCCCTGCTGCGCGCGTAGACGGGTGCGCCATCAGGCGTGGCTGGCTCGAGGTCAGGGCACCTGCTATCGTGGGGCCCATGTCCACGCTTGTTCCCGTTCGCGCGCTCGGCCGCTCCGGCCTCACAGTGTCCGCTGTCGGCCTCGGCTGCATGGGCATGTCTGACTTCTACGGATCCGCCGACGATGCCACCTCGATCGCCACGCTGCATCGCGCCATCGACCTCGGCGTCACCTTCTTCGACACCGCCGATGCCTACGGCCCGTTCCGGAACGAGACGCTGGTCGGCAAGGCGCTGAGCGGCCGCCGCGGCGAGGTCGTCGTGGCCACCAAGTTCGGCTTCCAGCGCAACGCCGACGGCACACCCGTGGGCATCAACGGCCGGCCGGACTACGTCCATCAGGCCTGCGACGCGTCGCTCTCTCGGCTCGGCGTTGACGCGATCGACCTCTACTACCTGCACCGCGTCGATCCGAACGTGCCGATCGAGGAGACGGTGGGCGCGATGGCGCAACTGGTCGCGGCCGGCAAGGTGCGCCATCTGGGCCTGTCGGAAGCCGCGCCCGCCACGCTGCGGCGCGCCGTGGCGGTGCACCCGATTGCGGCGCTGCAGACCGAGTACTCGTTGTGGAGCCGCGATCCCGAAGGCGACCTACTGGCCACGTGCCGCGAGCTTGGCATCGGCTTTGTCGCTTACAGTCCGCTCGGCCGCGGCTTCCTCACCGGACGCTTCACGTCGATCGACGACCTCGAGCCGAACGATTGGCGCCGCCAGAACCCGCGCTTCCAGGGCGACAACTTCCAGAAGAACCTCGACGTGGTGGCGCAGGTCCGGGCGCTCGCCCGCGAGAAGGGCTGCACGCCGGCGCAGTTGGCTCTGGCGTGGCTGCTCGCGCAGGGCGCTGACATCGTGCCCATTCCCGGGTCCACGAACGCGGAACGCGTGGCCGAGAACGCTGGCGCCACCGCGGTGGTGCTCACGGCGGCGGATCTGGCCTCGTTGGCCGCCCTCGCGCCGCGCATCGTGGGCGAGCGATACACCCCCGCCGGCATGAAAGCACTGAACGGGTAGGCGAACGGACCATGTCCGCGGCACTGATCCCGCTCGACTTCGTCGTCCGCCGCCACCTGCTGACAGCGTTTGCGTCGGGGGCCACGCCGACGCGCGGGTTGGTGCTGCAGGCGCTCGCGCTCGACTACGCGCAGCTGTCGGCCAGCTACGCCCGCCTGGCCGAGGCCCACGTCGTCGTGCTCGATTCCGGCACTGGCGAAGTGTCGATGGCGATGCCCTTCTCGGCCGTGCCGACCGCCTTTCGCGTCGTCGTCGGCGATCACGCGGTGTGGGCCACCTGCGCGTGGGACGCCTTCGGCATCGCGGCCGCGCTCGACCAGGACGTGTCGTTCACGACGCCGTGTCCGGCCTCGGGCGCGGTGATCGCGGGCGGCGTGCGGCGCGGCGTGGCGTTTGCACCGCTCACGACCGTGGCCTACGTGGGCGTGCCGGCCTCGCGCTGGTGGGACGATATCGACTTCACCTGATCGACGATCAGGCTCTTCCGGTCGGAAGAGGAGGTCGGGCCGTGGGAGCGGGCACACGAACGCGCGCCGGGTCGGGTCGTGCCGGTCGCGCAACTGGCGGCATTGGGCCGGCGCTGGTATCGCGGCCGACTCGCGCCCGACTGGCAGCCACGGTCGCTCGAGGCCTCGCAGGCGCTCCTCGAGTCGACCGGCTTCACCGGACCGTTCTGGTCGTTCACCGGCTGAAGCCGTACGACCGCGTCAGCGCTCGGCGCGCGTGATCCAGGGCCGCGTCGCCGGAATCGACACCGCGGTCAGCTGGTCGAGGAGCGCGTGAGGATCGGGGTCGTAGCGCACCACGGCGCGGGTCTCCGCTTTGATGAATCCTTCGCGCCATGCGTGCTCCATGAAGGCGATGAGCCCGTCGTAGAAGCCGCTCGTGTTGAGCAGGCCGCACGGCTTGCGGTGCAGCCCGAGCTGCGTCCAGGTGACCGCCTCGAACCACTCCTCGAAGGTGCCGATGCCGCCCGGAAGGGCGATGAAGGCGTCGGCGAGGTCGGCCATCAGCTCCTTTCGTTCATGCATCGAGTCGACCACGTGCAGGGTGGTGACGCCGGTGTGACCGATCTCGCGGGTCATGAGGGTGTGGGGGATCACGCCGATCACCTCGCCGCCCGCTTCGAGCATCGCGTCGGCGGCGATGCCCATGAGGCCCACGTTGCCGCCCCCGTAGACCAGGCCCAGCCCTCGGTCCGCGAGCGCGCGGGCCAGGAGCCGCGTGGCGGCGGCGTATTCGGGCCGATGCCCCGGACTGGAGCCGCAGAAGACGCAGATTCGCCGCATGTGTGGCCAGAGGATAGCAGGACCGCGGATGATGCAGCGACGCCAGCCCAGTGCGTGCCGCCGGGGCCGCGTTTCGATCCGCTGTTCGACGGCGTGCGCGGCCGGTCAGCCGGTGAACTTGTAGCCCAGCCCGTGCACGGTCTGAATGAGCTGGGGCACCTTCGGATTGACCTCGAACTTCTGCCGCAGCCACGCCACATGCACGTCCACGGTGCGCGTCGAGGGCGTGTGCTCATAGCCCCACACCTCCTGCAGCAACTCGTCGCGCGACAACGTGGCGCCGCGGTGCTCCAGAAAATAGCGCAGCAGCTGGAACTCCTTGGCCGACAGATCGACGGGCGCGCCGTTGCGGGTCACCTCGGCCTTGCGCACGTCGACGGTGACGTCGGCAAACGCATACCGCGCCGAGCCCGCCGACCCGGCCGGCGCAACCGGCGCGAGCGTCTGGCCGGCGCGGCGCAGCAGCGCCTCCACGCGCGCCAGCAGCTCCATCGCTTCAAACGGCTTGGTCAGATAGTCGTCGGCGCCGAGCTTCAAGCCGACGACGCGATCCACGACCTGGCCGCGCGCGGTGAGCATCAGGATCGGCGTGGTGATGCCGCGCTGGCGCAGCGTCCGGCACACGTCGAAGCCGTCGCGCTTGGGCAGCATCACGTCGAGCAGGACGAGATCGTAGCCGCCGCCGGTGGCCGCGGCCAGACCCTGATCGCCGTCGCCGGCCGTGTCCACGGTGTAGCCCTCGGAGATCAGGCGATCGCTCAGCGTGAGCTGCAGACCGGGCTCGTCTTCGACCAGCAGCAGGTGTCCGACGGCCACGGTCAGGATGCGGCCGGCTGCGCGCCGGTGCTGGCCACGACCGCCGGCGCGGCGGCCCCGGACACGGGCGGCGCGGCCGGCAGGCAGATGGTGAAGATGCTGCCGCGGCCTGCGGCGGTCGTCAGCTCGACGCGCCCGCCGTGCGCCTGGGCGATGCGCCGCACCAGGCTCAAGCCGAGGCCGCTGCCATGAATCTGGTTGGCCACGGCCGAGCGGCCGCGGTAGAACGGCTCGAACACCCGCTG
>JBDTWC010000391.1:0-3950 GCA_040006875.1 Acidobacteriota bacterium
CAGTAGGGAGAAGGTAGCGGGATGGGCCAAAGGGATGGGGCTGGGGATGGGCGTCTCGAGCGGCGGCGCGGTGGAGCGAGCCACCAGCGCCTCGACATAGTGCGGCTCGTGCCGCATGCGGTAGGACGGGGGCAACCCTTCGCGCACGCGCACGGCCGGCACATCCGCCCGGTCGCCGAGGTCGCCGTCGGTGTTGGTGTCACCGTCGGCAGCGCCGTCAGCATCGCCATCGAGATCGTCGTCGCTCTCATCGACCGCGCGCGCGGCCCGCAGGGTCACACCAGGTTCACGTGACGGACGCACCAAGGGAGGAACGTACCCGGGAAATTCAGACACGAAAGGGGGCCTCGCGATCTGCAAATTCGCGCGCCTAGTCTACCTCACGGACGGAGCCATTTCGGCGCAGCGACGAAGTCTGCGTCGGCCACGACTTTCGTTACTTCGCGCGCGCCAGCTCCAGCACCACATCCGACTGAAAGCGCACGAAGCGATGCAGCTCCGATACGAGGATGCGCTCCTGATCGCTGTGCGCACCGAAGCCCTTCTGGCCATCTTCGGTGTCGGTGGCCGGACCGATGCCGTAGCACTGCGGGCCCTTGGCCCGGATGTTCGACATGTCGGTGGCGCCGGTGCCCATCGTCGGCAGCGTCACGGTGCCGTAGTGCTTCGTGACCTGCGCCTCGATCACGGCGAAGGCCTCGGTGTTGAGCCGCGATCCACCGGCCGGCCGGTAGCGATCGCGCGCCCAGCGCACCTCGACCCTCGGGTCGTTGATCACCTTGCGCACTTGATCGAGGAACGTCTCCTGATTCTCATCGGGATGCAGCCGCACGTCGATCGTGGCCTTGGCCTCCGACGGGATGACGTTGTAGCGAAAGCCGGTCGTCATGATCGTCGGCACGAGCGAGGTGTGGGTCATCGACCAGTGACCGGGCTCGTTCACGAGCATCCAGTCTTCGGCCGGGCCGTGCACCTTCGGATCCGGGTTGAGCAGATCGCGGTACTTCTGCGCCACGGCCGGCTCCGCCAGAGTCGTCAGGCGCTTGAAGTAGGACGCGGTGGTCTCGTTGAGGCGCAAGGGCGGCTTCCAGGCGCCGATCTTCCCCACCGCCGCCGCCACGCCGAGCACGGCGCTATTCTGGTTCGGCACCGAGCCGTGGCCCGCCGGACCAGTCACGATGAGTTCGACCGATCGAGGCTCCTTCTCCGTGGTGCCGATGTTGGCCTGTTTGACCTTGCCACCCGAACGCACCACGCCGCCGCCTTCGGCGAGACAGAACTCGGCGTCGATGGCCTCGAAGTGGTTGTCGACCATGAACTGCGCGCCGACCTCGGGCGCGCCTTCCTCGCCGGCCTCGGCCAGCAGAATCACGTCTCGATCGAGCGGCGTCTTGTTGCGATGGAGCTGCAGGATGAGCATCAGACCGGCGACCAGATTGTCCTTGTCGTCGACGGTGCCGCGGCCGTAGACATAGCCGCCGTCGACAACGGCGCCGAAGGGCGGAAACGTCCACTTCTTCGGGTCGACGGTCACGACGTCGGTGTGCCCCAGCACCAGCACCGGCTTCTTCTTGCCGTTGCCCTTGATCCGCACGACCAGGTTGGGACGCTGCGGGTCCTTCGCAAACACCTGGTATGGGATGCCTTCGGTATCGAGCACCGACTTCAGGTAGTCCACGGCCCGAATCTCGTTGCCGGGAGGGCTGCTCGTGTCCTGCTGCAGCAGCGCCTGGAAGTGCTTGAGCGTCTCGACCTCGAACGCATCCGAGGCGGTCTGCCCGTGCGGCAGGGCCATGGCGGCAACGACGGCGGCACTCGTGAGGAGAAGGCGTCGGAACATGCCGCACATGTTACACGCGACTGGCGAGGGGCCCGGCCGGGGCCAGAGAGACAGGGCCGCGAGGTGACCCGATCGGCGCACTGGCATGGAGCCTCCGCGCCGGGGGCGAAACACTACGGCGTCGCCGGCTGCGGCGCGACCGCCGCCGTGCGGCCCAGCCACCAGCGTTCGAAGCGCGGCGTGATCCACAGCACCCAGGGCACGAGCGCCGCCCCGGCCAGCAGGTCGACCACCCAATGATGCCGCAGGTAGATGGTGGAGACGAGCAGTGGAATCACGAACCCGAGCAGGATCGGAAAGTAGCCGCGGCAATAGCGCCACGCGTAGACCAGGCTGAGACAACTCACCGCCGAATGCAGGCTCGGGAACGCCGCCCGGGCGGCGTGGTTGGGCACCATCTCGATGAGCGCCTGCTGGAAGTTCGTGATCGGACCACCGCGAAGCGTGACCGAGAACATGCCCAGCGACTCGAAGTAGAGGCGCGGTGGCGCGGCAGGAAAAATCACATAGAGCACGTAGCCGGAATAGAAGCAGATGATCGTGCCGAGCAGCACGTGGCGCGCCTGCGCCTGGCGGCCCTTGAGCCATAGCAGCACCACGACCGACGGCGCCACCAGGTAGAAGTTGGCGTAGAAGAGGTTGAAGAACTCGGTCCGTCCGGGGGTGATGTAGCGTTCGGCCCACACCACCGGCTGACCGCCGAAAAGCCACTGCTCCGCGGCGGCGAGATATTGGTGCACGTCGTGGGGATTCACGAACCGGACGGTGTCGTGGAGGTTGGTGTAGACGGCGATGCACATCACGAACGGCAGCGCCATGCGGACGAACTCGGCCACGCTGCGGGCGCGCGATCCCGCCGAGGCGCGGTGCAAATAGCGCTGGATCCAGAGCACGAACACGGCCAGCACCGGCACCACCGCCAGGCGCACCAGTCCGCCTTCGATGCGGCGCGAGCTCACGCCGCGGTTGGCGAGGTCGATGTTGGCGTAGACGGTGACCACCGCCGACACGAGAAAGCCGAGCGCGAGCAGGCCTTCTTCGGGACGGAGCCGGCGCAGGCGGTGCATCGGTTGCAGAGTACCACGCGGCGCCGGACCAGCCGGCGCCGTGCGGTCAGCTGAGGTCTAGCGCCAGGAGGCGGCGCGCGGTGCGCCATCCGGACGACGCGGGCCCTTGCGGTGCGAGGCCGCGCCGCCGGGCCGCCCGCCGAAGCGGTTCGGCGCGCCGCGGTGGCCGGGCGCTCGCGCACCGTCATGGGCGCGGGGCGCCGCGCCCTCGGGACGGGCCGCCTGGGGACGCACCTCGAAGCCAGGCACCACTGCCCGTTCGATCGGCGACGGCAGCAGCTTCTGGATGTCGTGCAGCAGCGCCCGCTCGGCGTTGCTGGCCAGCGAGATCGCTTCACCGGTCATGCCGGCACGGCCGGTGCGGCCGACGCGATGGATGTAGTCCTGCGCCACCAGAGGCAGATCGAAGTTGACGACCAGCGGCAGCTTCTCGATGTCGAGACCGCGCGCCGCCACGTCGGTAGCCACGAGCACCGACACCAGGCCGGCCTTGAAGTCGCTCAGCGCGCGCTTGCGCGCGCCCTGGGTCTTGTCGCCGTGAATGACGGCGGTGCGCAGGCCGGCGCCTTCGAGGAAGCGGCCGACCCGGTCGGAGCCGTGCTTGGTGCGGCAGAAGACCAGCGTCTGCTGCACCGGGCCGGTGGTGAGCACGTGCGCGAGCAGGTCGCGCTTCTGTTCCTGCGGCACGTTGAAGACGCGATGCACGACCGTGGACGCCACGACGTGCTCGGGGGCCACATCGACGCGCACTGGATCCTGCGAGAAGGTCCTCGAGATGGCGATGATCTCCTTCGACAGCGTGGCCGAGAGAAGCAGCGTCTGGCGCTTGGTCGGCACCGTGGTCATGATCCGCTTCAGCGGCGGCAGGAAGCCCATGTCGAGCATCCGGTCGGCTTCGTCGAGGACCACGATCTCGATCGAGGTCAGGTCGATGGTGCGACGATCCAGGTGATCGATGAGGCGGCCGGGCGTCGCCACCACGATATCGACGCCGCGGCGCAGCGTGCGCACCTGCGGCATGATCGGCTCGCCGCCGACCATGG
>JBDTWC010000392.1:0-3949 GCA_040006875.1 Acidobacteriota bacterium
CTTCACCACCACCACCGGCGCGATGAAGAACGCGTTCGGCGGCCTGCTCAACGAGCGACGCCACTGGACGCATCCCGTGATCCACGAGACGCTCGTCGATCTGCTGATGATCCAGAAGAAGATTCACCGCGGCGTCTTCGCGGTGATGGACGGCACCTTCGCGGGCGATGGTCCGGGTCCGCGCTGCATGACCCCGCGCGTGAAGAACGTGATCCTGGCCAGTGCCGACCAGGTGGCCATCGACGCGGTGGCGGCCAAGCTGATGGGCATGGACCCGCTGTCGATCAAGTTCATCCGCCTGGCGCACGACCTCGGGCTGGGCTGCGGCGACCCGCGCGACATCGAGATCGTGGGTGACGTCGCCGCCGCCGACGAGAACTGGCACTTCGACGGTCCGTTCCGCGACATGACCTTCGCCTCGCGGATGCAGCACAAGATCTACTGGGGCCCGCTACGCAAGCCGATTGAATGGTCGCTCAAGACCGTGCTGGCGCCGTGGGCCTACATCGCCAGTGTCGTCTATCACGACAGCTTCTGGTATCCGCTCAACGCCGACCGGCAAATGCGCGACGCGTTGAATTCGCCCTGGGGTCGACTCTTCCAGAATTGGGAGACCTTGACCTCCGACGCCAATGGCTTCCCCACGGTGGGCGACGCCCCCGCCGAGGCGCCGCGCCTCGGTCGGCGCGCGCTCGGCCAATCCGTGGGCATCCTGGGCACGTGCATCAAGGAGGCGCCGGAGTTCGCGAGCCGGCGTCGGCGCACCACGCACGAGTCCAAAACCTAGGATTTTCACATGTCCGATTTTCACGTCCGTTCCGACGCCGTCGATGTCGAGCAGATCATGGAGCAGATCCGGCGCCGGGTCCGCGACAAGCGCGGCGTCGACTACACGGAAGAACAGATCCGCGAGCTGGCCAGCGTACGGCTCGAGAAGTTCCTCGACCCCAAGAACCTGCGCTCGGATCTGCTCGAGCAATTCCGGAAGAGCCGTCCGACGGAAGATTCGGCACTGTCGCCGATGGCCACCTACGAGTTCGAAGACAGTACTCTGTATGACACCCATCGCGGGCTGCTGCGCACGATTCGTCGCCTGCTGAATCCGATCCTCAAGCTGTTCTTCAACCCGAACCAGCTGGTCAACGTCCTGCACCAGCAGGCAGAGCTGAACCGCAGCTTCGTGACGACCACCAGCCAGGCGCGGGTCGATCGGGCGGCGTGGAACTCCCTCTACTACGAGGTGCTCCACAACCTCGTGCTCGAGACCACGCGGTCGGGCATCGAGCTGAAGAACCTGAAGATGCGGGTCGAAGCGCTGTCGAGCCGCCTCGATTTCTCGGAGCGCCGTTTGCGCGCGCTCGAAGGCGTGGTGCAGTACCGGCCCGAGGCCGTGACGCCGCGTGAACGCCGGCCCGATCCACCCGCCGCCAGCGGCAGCGTGGAGCCGGCGGGCGTACCCGGTCCAACCGCGGCCGCCAGCGGCGGCGATGGTGCGGCAGGCAGCGACGGTCGGCGACGGCGGCGACGGCGGCGCGGACGCCGTGGCCCGGGTCCGGGCGGCGCTCTGGCTGGTGGTGCCGGCGAGGGCGCGGCTGATGGCGACGCGGGGGACGGTCCGGACGACGGTGACGACTCGCCCGAGCTCGACGCCGGCCCGACCGATTCCGGCGCACCCCCGGACAGCGATCCTCAGGCGTCGTGAAGATCGCCGTCGTCGTCCAGCGCTACGGCGCCGATATCAACGGCGGCGCCGAGCTCCATGCCCGCTATCTCGCGGAACACCTGGCGCGTCACGTCGAGGTCGAGGTCCTGACCACGTGCGCGCAGGACTACATCACCTGGGCTGACGCGTATCAACCGGGGGTGTCGACCGTCGGGCCGATCTCCGTGCGACGCTTTCCGGTGACGCGGCCGCGCGATCCCCAGGTCTTCGGCTCGTGGTCGGAGCGCGTCTTCGGGCAGCGCCACTCGGTGAACGACGAACTGGCGTGGCTCGACGCGGAAGGTCCGACCAGTCCGGAGCTGGTGCGCTTCATCAGCGATCACCAGGCCGACTACGACTACTTCCTGTTCTTCAGTTTCCGCTACTACCACGCTTTCCACGGAGCCAGGGCGGTTCCCGGCAAGGCGATCCTGGTGCCGACGGCGGAACGGGACGAAGCACTCGGCATGGGCGTGTTTCCGGCCGTGCTGCGCGGCGTACAGGCGTGCATGTACAACTCCCCCGAGGAGCGCGCCTTGCTCCAGGCGGTGGCCGGCACCGACGAGGTGCCCGGCGTCGTCGTCGGCATCGGCTCCGACGTGCCCGCGTCGCCCAATGGCGCGCGTTTCCGCCAGCGCACGAACATCCAGGACCGCACCGCGATCTACATCGGCCGCATCGACGAGAACAAGGGCTGCGCCGAGTTGTTCGACTTCTGGAAGCGTTACAGCGAGATTACGCCTGGTGGTCTCTCCCTGGTGCTGGTCGGCACGCCGGTGCTGCCCGTGCCCGCGCATCCGCGCATCAAGCACCTGGGCTTTCTCAGCGACCAGGAGAAGTACGACGCGCTGGCGGCGGCCGAGTTCTTGATCATGCCCTCGTATTTCGAGAGCCTGTCGATGGTGGCGCTCGAGGCCTGGGCGCTCGGCAGGCCGGTGCTCGCCAATGGCAAATGCGACGTGCTGCGCGGCCAGGCCATGCGCAGCAATGCCGCGCTCTACTACGAGAACTACGCCGAGTTCGTCGAGGCAGTGCGCGTGCTGGAATCGTCGCCCACCGTGTCATCCGCACTCGGCCGCAACGGCAGCAGCTTCTTCCGCGCCAACTACGCGTGGCCGGTGATCGAGCGGAAGTACCTCGACCTGTTCGATCGGCTGAGGCGCGAGGGCCCTTCGCCGCGCCCGATGACGCCGCTGCCGGGCTGGTGGGCACGGCGTCAGAAGGCGCTGGCGCTGGCCCGCGAGGTGCTGGCCGGCCTGCCCTCGGGCCCCGCGAAGCCCGCGCGCTCGACCGGAGGAACGACGCACCGCGCGTCAGACATCCGTTCAGTGGCGCAGGCCGAGGGCAGGACGCAGACGGGTCGGCCGAACGAGGGAAGGCCGCGCGAGGGTCAGAGGCGCGACTCGCGGCCACGCGACGGACGCGGCCACGCCCGTGAAGGGCAGGCGCGCGAAGGCCAACCACGCGAGAGTCAAGCGCGCGAAGGACGGTCACGCGACGGGCGGCCACGTGACGGCCGTGAGGGCCAGCCACGCGAGGGGCGACAGGAACCGCCGCGCGACGGCGCGCCGAACGCGTCGCGGCCGCCAGCGGCGGCTGGCGCTGGTGGCGACGCCCGCCGGAGTGGGAACCGGGGCCGGCGCTCACGCCGTCCGCAGGGACGGCCGCCGCGGAAGGACGAGGCCTGATGCCACCGGCGGTGCATCAGGTGCTGGCCACGCTCGGCTATGGCGACGCCATCGGGCACGAGGTGCTGGGCATCCAGCGGGTGCTGCGCGCAGCCGGCTATGAGTCGGAGATCTTTGTCGAGACCGCCGACCGGCGCCTTGAGGATCTCACGGTCGACTATCGCGATCTGCCCGACGCCAGCCATCCCGATAACCTGCTGATCCACCACTTCTCGATCGGCTCGCGCGCCTCCCGCGTCGCCTACGCGCTGCCCGACCGCATGGCGCTCGTGTATCACAACATCACGCCGCCAGAATTTTTCGTCGACGTGCATCCGCTGCTGGTGCAGCTGTGCTATCTGGGCCGGCGTGAGCTCGGCGTCTATGCCAATCGGGTCGAGCTCGCACTCGGCGACTCCGAGTACAACCGGGCCGAACTCGAGGGGCTCGGGTTTCCGCGCACGGCGGTGCTGCCGGTCGTGCCCGACTTCACGCACTTGAGCGGCACGCCCAACTTCATGCAGGCGAGCGCCTTCGACGACGGCTGGGTGAACCTGCTCTTTGTCGGGCGCATGATCCC
>JBDTWC010000393.1:0-3940 GCA_040006875.1 Acidobacteriota bacterium
CGCCCGGCGTCTCCGGCACCGAGCGGGCGCAGTTGGTGGAGTTCCGTCAACTCATGCGCGAGTGGCGCAAGCAGGGCTTGCGCTTCCAGGCACGTTCGATTCTCGTCGTCGAGCGCCAGTCGGTCAGCGAGCCTGCCCGTTCGCTCACCACCCTGGCGACCACTGGGTAAGCGTTGATGGAGCCCTCCTCTCTCACGCCCGCCGCACGGCGGGCCAATCTCGCGCTCGCCGCGGTCGTGACCGCGGCGTTTGTGGCCACCTTACTCGTCGTCGGCACGGTGGCGGCCGGAGTCACCGCGGTCGTGGTGCATCTGCTGTTTGCGGCTCCGGGCGTGATGATGATCGCGCGGCTGCACCCGGCCGGCGCCCGGTGGCTGCCCGCCTGGACGGTTGGTCCGATGGTCGGCCTCGGCGCCAGCAGCCTCACGCTCCTGGCGTTCTGGGCTCTAGGCGGGCGAGGACTGTGGCTGCTCATCGCCGCGCCCGCAACCGCGCTGCTCCTGGCCTGGCCCGCGGCCCGTCTGCGCGACCGGTGGCGCTGGCCTGCGCCCGCACCCGCCGCCGCGCGCACGCTGCTGCTCGCGCTGCTCCTCGTGCCGGTGCTCGTGACCCGGCCCTTCGCGCTCGTTGGCGCCGAACGGCCCGAAGGCCATGTCTATCGCCAGTACTTCACCGCCGACTACGTATGGCGGCGTGCGGTGGTGGCAGAAGTGGCCAAGGGCGACTTCCCGCCGCTGAATCCGTACTACACCGGCGACGTGCTTCACTACTATTGGCTGCCGCACCTGATGAGTGCGGTGGAGCACCGCGCCTGGCCGGATATCGACCTCGACTCACTCCTGCTCACCCGCACCGTGTTGGTCGACGCGATGTTCGTTGCCGCGCTCTACGGCATCGCGCGCTTCGCCGTCGCGGCGCCGTGGGCGGCGTTGGCCGGCGTGCTGTGCGGGTTCCTGGTCACGAGCTTCGAGGCGCTGGCGGCGCTCTGGGCTCTGCACCGCGATCACGCGCCGTTCGATTTCATCCGCTACCTGAACATCGACGCCATCTCGCGCTGGGACTACGACGGCATGCCGATCGACGGCCTGCAGCGCATCCTCTGGTATCAGCCACACCACGCTATCGGCTACCTGTTGGGCTTCCTCGGCGTGCTGGCGCTGGCGCGCCGCCGGCGGGTGCTCGACCCCACCGTGTTCGCCGTCGCAGGCACGTTGCTTGCCACCAGTTTGCTGGTCAGCTCGCTGGCGGGCCTGATCTACATCGCCGTGGCCGCGTTCTACGAGGCGGTGCTCACCGTGCGCCGACGCGCCTGGCGGGCCGGCGTGTTCAACGCTTCCTACGCCGCACTCCCGCTCATGATCGGCGCCGCCGTCGTGATGGCGCTCGACTACGTCGATCGCCCGATTGACTACGACCTGAGCGTGATCCGCATCGGCCTCAATCTGCTCGCGACGCGGAATTTCTTCGTGGTCACGGCGATGAGCTTCGGGCCCGCCCTGATCCTCGGCGCGACGGGTATCTGGGTCGCGTGGCGGCGGCGCGTCTCCGACACGTGGCCGTTCCTGGCCGTGTTGCCGGTGGTCGCCTGGTTCTACTTCTACGTCGATATCCGCGATCACGAAAACGTCTATGTCGGCTGGCGCGTTGGTCATCTCACCTTCATGGCCCTGATTCCGCTGATGGGCCTGGCATTCGTGGGCGCGAGACAAGCGGCCGGACGAGCCCGCTGGTGGTTCGGCGGCGGCCTGGCCGTGGTCGTCGTGCTGGCCGTGCCGACGGTGGCCATCGACGCCTTCAACACGCAGGACGTGGTCCCCAACGGCATGGGCCGCGCCTGGCTGCGCACCGAGGTCATCTCGCCGGCCGAGTGGGAAGGACTGCAGTGGCTGCGCTTGCACACCGCGCCCGCGGCCGTCGTGCAGGTCGACACGATCGCGCGTGAAGGCGTGATGTGGGCCTACATTCCGGCGTTCGCGGAACGGCGCATGGGCGTGGGCGTGCCGATCTCGATGGTGCCGCTGCGCAAGTATCAAGAGGGCTCGAAGCGGGTCGTCTGGATGTACGACGTGGCCGATGCCCGCTCGGCTTACGCCTTGGCGGACCGTGTCGGGCTGGACTATCTCGTGGTCGGTGACCCGGAGCGGCGCGCGCACCCGGGCGTCGAAGCCCGCTGGGCCTTGCAGCCCGAGCTCCTGAAGCTGGCGTTCCACAACCAGGCGATGTCGATCTACGAAGTGCAGCACGCCGCGGGAAAGGCGTCCCGCCCCGCCGCCGGTGCGGCCCCGGCGCGCTGAACTACGAGGTGGCGGGGGGCGCCGGCGCGGCCGGCTTCATCCACAACAGCAATCCCGGCAGGTTGCCCGCCAGGCCGGTGAGCACGATCAGCGTGGCGAGCGCGAACGACAGCGCGTCGGGCACGCCCACCGGGCGCAGCAGCCACACGATCACGCCTTGGGGCACGCCGAAGCCGCTCACCGAGATGGGCAGCAGCAGCACCAGCAGGCCAAGTGGCATGAACAGCAGGTAGTAGCTGAAGGGCAC
Organism: Acidobacteriota bacterium; assembly: GCA_040006875.1. Lineage (GTDB taxonomy): Bacteria > Acidobacteriota > Vicinamibacteria > Vicinamibacterales > UBA2999 > CADEFD01. Next base: position 2,542 of record JBDTWC010000393.1, read on the forward strand.
GTGGATCCCGAGCCCCAGGCCGAGCACGTAGGCCTGAGTGATGCGCAGCAGCTGCACCACCATCGACCACGCCATGACCGAGGCAAGCGCACCGCGATGGTCGCGATACCGCGCCACGGCGTCGGCGAGGCGCAACACGCGGCGCGTCACGGGTCCGCCATGGCGGTGAGACGGCACGACCCAGCGCAGCACCGCATCGCCCCAGAAGGCGCCCACGCAGGCCAGGCCCACCACGGCTACGGCCGCGATCACGCGCAGCGTCGACCCGCCCGGGGTGGCTACGGCGAGGCCCACCGCGCCCATGGCGGCGAGCGCCAGCACGCCGAGCACGCGGTCGACGACCACCGAGGCGAGCGCGTCGCCGAGCTTGGCGGTGAGCTGTGACAAGCCCCAGGCCCGCGCCGCATCGCCGCCGACCCCGGCCGGCAGGAAGCTGCCCACGAACGAGCTGACCAGGAACAGCCGCGTGGCCACCCGAGTCGACACCGCGATGCCGGCAGCCCGGAGCAGCAACAGCCAGCGCCCGATCATCACGGCGCGATCGAGGGCGACCAGCGCGAGCACGAGCGCGAGGTGGGGCAGCGACACACTGGCCACGGCCGCGGCGGCCGCGCGCATGTCGATGCGCGACGACAGCCACCACAGGATCGCCGCCGTGACTCCCAGTCGCAGCCACCACGAGCCGGCCAGGCGGCGCAGCACCGCTACCGGCCCCCGCTGGGCTTCCGCGCCACGAAGGTCAGCGTCTCGAACAGGTTCTTGCGCACCTTGAAGAGCAGCTCGGTGGTGCCGGTGTAGCGCGACAGCGCGTCGACGCCGGGAATGTTCACGAGCAGGGCGGCGGCGGCGAGAGCGTCGCGGGCCACGCCCGTGGCCAGGCCGATGCCGCGCTCCACATGCTCGACCTGGAACCCGCCGTCGTTGAAGAGCTGCCGCACGCGTCGTTCAGTGGTGACGAAGTTGTGGGTGTAGTCGACGTCCCAGAAGAAGGTGCGCTCCTTGAGGTAGTCGGGCACGACCACGAAGAGCACGCCACCTGGGCGCAGCGCGCGCAGCGCCTCGGCCGTGAACTGACGCGCTTGCTCGATGCCGTTCATATGCTCGAGCACCTGGTCGGCGTAGACCACGTCGACGCTGGCATCGGGCACCGGAATGGGCGGCGCCCACGACTCGATCACGGTCAGGCCTTTGCCGCGCAGCACCTCGATCAGGATCTTGCTGGCCTCGATCGCGGTGTAGCGCCAGCCGGCAGCCACGGCCTGGTCGGCCAGCGTGCCGTGTCCAGGCCCGACCTCCACCATGTCGCCGGGGGCGGGCTTGGCGCGATGGAGCAGGGCCAGCCGATGCTGTTCAATGCGGGTGCGCCGGCCGCTGCCGTAGCCGGTGAGCTTCTTCTCGG
>JBDTWC010000394.1:0-3938 GCA_040006875.1 Acidobacteriota bacterium
ACGACGGGCGCGACCTTCGGGTCGCGCCCGTCGTCGTTTCGGGGCCTGCTCCAACTGGTTGGCGCTCACAGCGCGGTATACAATACGGTCGCAATGGCTGGTCTGACGCCCGCCCCTACTGGCGCGCCGCCGTCCCTTCTGTGGATGTGGGTGGCCGCTCTGCTGGGGCTTGGCGCATCGAGCACGTCCGCCGTCGTGCATCACCGCCTGCTCAACGATCCCTCGTACGCCAGTTTCTGCGACGTCAACGCCACGCTGAGTTGCACCAGCGCCTATTCCAGCGCCTACGGATCGGTGGCGGGCGTGCCCGTGGCCGTGGTCGGGGTGGTGTTCTTCGCGCTGGTTCTGCTGATTCTGGCACTTACGACGGGGTCGTCGGCCAGCCGCGCGCACGGCGCCAGTTACGTGCTGGTGATGGCGTTGGCTGCGCTCGTGCCGATAGGGTATCTGGGGTACGCGTCGCTCGTCGTGCTCGGCACGGTTTGCCTGTTGTGTGTCGCCACCTACGTGGCGGTGGTCGGATTGCTGGTGTCGGCCGTGACGGCCACGAGGGTCTCCATGAGTGCACTACCCGAGCGTCTGGCGGCGGATGTCCGCCGTCTGTTGCATACCCCCATTGCGGTGATGTCCGTGGTGGCGTTCCTGGTCGCCGCGGGCGGCCTCATCTGGTCATTTCCGGCCGCAACACTGAGCGCCGCCGGCGACAGCGAACAGGGGGCAGCGCCGACCGGCACGGCGGCGATCACGCCGGCGCAGTTGCAGGACCTCGAGAAGTTCATGAACGCGCAGCAGCGCGTGCCGGTGATGGTGGCGAGCGAAGGTGCCGCCGTCGTGCTCGTGAAGTTCAACGACTACATGTGCCCGCCGTGCGGTCAGACCTTTGCGGAATACAAGCCAGTGCTGGCCCGCTACGCCAAGGAATATCCCGGCAAGCTCAAGTTCGTGAGCCGCGACTACCCCCTCGATCCCGAGTGCAACCGCCTGGCGCCCGGCGGCAGCCACATGGCGTCGTGCGAGGCCGCCGTGGCCGTGCGTCTGGCCCGCGAGAAGGGCAAGGCCGACGTGATGGAAAACTGGTTGTTCTCGAACCAGCCCACCTTGACGCCCGCGTCGGTCAAGGACGCGGCCCGCACCCTGGCCGGCGTGACCGACTTCGATGCACGGTATGCGACCACGCTCGCGCTCGTGAAGGGCGACATCGAGCAAGGCGGTCAGCTGCAGGTGCAGGGCACGCCCACCTTCTTCATGAACGGCATCCGCTTGCCCGGCTTGCGTGCGGCATTCCTCGACGCGGCGATCGCCCTGGAGATGAAGCGCGCCGGCGTCACCGTTCGCTGACGATGCTCGCCATCGAGACCGATGGCCTGACCAAGGACTACCTGGTCGGGTTCTGGCGCCCGCGCCCCTATCGCGCGCTCGACCGCCTCACGTTGGCGGTCGAGCCGGGCGAGGTGTTCGGCTTTCTCGGTCCCAATGGCGCCGGCAAGAGCACCGCGATTAAGCTCCTGATGCAGCTGATCTTCCCGACCAGTGGCACGGCGCAGATCCTCGGCCGGCCGGTCGGTGATGTCGAGGTGCGGCGGCGGATCGGATTCCTGCCCGAGAACCCGGCGTTCTACGACTACCTTACGGCCGAGGAGTTGCTCACGTATTTCGCCAGTCTCTTCGACGTGCCCGCGGCCGAGCGCGCCGCGCGCGTCGCGGGCGTGCTTGATGAAGTGGGGCTTGGGGCGGAGCGACGCATGCGGCTGCGATCTTTCTCCAAGGGCATGGTGCAGCGCGTCGGCATCGCGCAGGCGATCCTCAACCGGCCTGAGGTCGTATTTTTTGACGAGCCGATGTCGGGCCTCGACCCGCTCGGCCGGCGCGAGGTGCGGCAGCTGATGCTGCGGCTCCGCGATCGCGGCTGCACGGTGTTCTTCAGCTCGCACATCCTCTCAGACGCGGAGTCGCTGTGTAGCCAGGTGGCAATCATCGCTCAGGGCAAGCTGGCGGCGGGTGGGCGCCTGTCAGACATCCTGGGCGTCGATGTGCTCGGCTGGGAACTGGTCGTCGACCGCGTGTCGCCGGACGCACTAGTGGCCCTGCGCGAGCGCGCCCGCTCCGTCACCGAGTTGCACGATGGCCGCTACGCCGTCGATCTGCCGCCCGATCCGCCGGAAGTGGCGCTGCAGCAGCTGTCGGCCGCCGGCGCGCGCGTGGTCTCGCTCAACCCGCTGCGCACGACGCTCGAGGACTACTTCGTGAAGCACGTCGAGCAGACCACGGCGCGGGAAGCGGCGGCGCTATGAGCCTGAGCGCGATCCGCAAGGTGGCGGTGGCCGTGTTCAAGGAGTCGGTGCGCGACCGCGTGCCCTACAGCCTGGTGCTGTTCTCGGTGGTGCTCATGGGCGCGTCGTTCCTCATGAGTCGCCTCACCGCCGGCCAAGACCTGAAGGTGATCAAGGATCTCGGCTTGGCCACGATGAACATGATCGGCCTGCTGATCGCCATCTTCATCGGCACCGGTCTGGTGTCCAAGGAAGTCGAGCGGCGCAGCATCTACTCGATCCTCTCGAAGCCCCTGTCGCGCTCCAGCTTCATCGTGGGCAAGTACGCCGGCCTGGTGCTGACGCTGGGCGTGAACCTGGGCCTGATGACGCTGGCCTACTACGTGATGCTGCAATACTTGTCGTGGAGCACCGACGACTGGATCAAGCAGGGCTGGCGCGCACCGGCGCTCGACCCATGGCTGCTGGTGCCGATCGGGCTCATTGGCGTGCAGTTGATGCTGACCACGGCCGCGGCCGTGTTCTTCTCGACGTTCTCGAGCCCGCTGCTTTCGATGCTGCTCACGCTGGCAGTCTGGGTGGCCGGTCATTTCAGCGGGGATCTGCGCAACTTCCAAGCCGCGGTCGAGTCGCCGGCCGCTGTGGGACTGGCGCGTGCCCTCTACTACGTGCTGCCGAACCTGGCCGCGATCGACGTCAAGAACGAAGTGGTGCACGGCCGCGCGGTGCCGTGGCAGGCCGTTGGCATTGGTGTGGCGTCCCTGTGCTCTTACATCGGCGTGCTGGTGGCGGGTGCGACGCTGATCTTCAACCGCCGCGACTTCAAGTAGGCGTATCCGGGTGAGGGCTGCCGCAGGCGCAGGACGGGATCGGGCCACGGCTGTCGCGCTGGTCGTGATGCTCGTCGCCGCCGTGTCGCTGCAGGCCGCGCGTGACCGCCTCACGCCGCCGCGCGAGCCAGACGTGCCCACGCTCTGGCTGCAATCCCCGGCCGCAACCCGCCGGATCATGCTGTCGCTCACGGATCTGGCGGCCGACGTCTACTGGATGCGCGCCGTCGTGTACTACGGCGGCCAACGGCGGTCGGACGGCGCCGACGGACGCTACGAGTTGCTGTATCCGCTGCTCGACATGACCACCACGCTCGACCCGCACTTCGACGTGGCCGCGCGCATGGGCGCCATCTTCCTCAGTGAGGGCTATCCCGGAGGACCTGGGCGTCCGGATCTGGCGCTGGCGCTGCTCGAGAAGGGACTGGCCACCGAGCCCACGCGCTGGCAGTATCGCCACGACATCGGTTTCATCAACTACTGGTGGCTGAAGAACTACCCCGAAGCCGCGCGGCAGTTCGAACTCGGGGGCCAGATGCCCGGCGCTCCTGAGTGGCTGCGGACGATGGCGGCGGTCACGCTGGCGCGGGGCGGCAATCGGGCGGCGGCCCGCAAGCTGTGGGGCGAGATGCTGGCGGCCGCGGAGGTCGATTGGATGCGCCGAGCCGCCCAGTATGGGTTGCAGCAGTTGCGTGCTCTCGACGACCTCGACGGCCTGCGCGCCCGCGTCGATCGCGCTACAGCCCAGACCGGACGGGCCGCAGTTACGTGGGCCGCGGTGGTCGCGGCCGGGCTGCTCGACGGCGTGCCGACCGACCCGACCGGGATGCCCTACATA
>JBDTWC010000395.1:0-3937 GCA_040006875.1 Acidobacteriota bacterium
ACCGGAAGACGGCGGTGGCCGTGCTTGGCGATCTGGTCACGCTGCCGGCGCCGTTCTTCGAAACGTCGTGCCCGGCGCAGTGGCAGGCCACCCTCGACGAGGTCTGGGCGACGCCGTTTCGCAGCGCGGTGCCGGGTCACGGCGCGCCCATGTCGCGCGCGCAGTTCGACGTCTACCGCCACGCCTTCGGCGCGTTCCGCGGCTGCGTCAACGGCAGCACCGCCGCCAGTGAGTGCGCGGCCACCTGGACGCATGGTGTCGGGCAGTTCCTTGGCACCGACGCCGACCGGAAGGAGGCCACGGAGTACGCCTCGTACTACGTGGACTTCCTGCGCAAGGGCGGCGGCGCAAGCCCGGACTGCGCCGTGAAGTAGGCCCGGACGGCGGTTGCGCCCGGGCGCTGACGGCCGCGCGTCAGCGGTGCTTCGCGTAGACGGTCGTGGCGCCGCCCTTGGTGAAGGCCACGGTGTCGAACGGATCCTTCGCGCCGCCTTCCATTCCTGGCGACCCCGAGGGCATGCCGGGCACCGCGATGCCGGTGATCTTGGGCCGCTCCTTGAGCATCTTCTTCATGTCGTCGGCTGGCACGTGGCCTTCCACGGTGTAGCCGTCGACCTTGGCTGTGTGGCACGAACTCAGGTCACTAGTGACCCCTGCCTCGGCCTTCACGGCCGACAGCTTCGCGTCGCTCACATCATGGGCTTCCACCTGGAAGCCTGCCGCCCGGATGTGTTCAATCCAGGCGCCGCAGCAGCCTCAAGTCGGAGACTTGTAAACGACCACCTTGGCGGCGGGAGCCGCGGGCTTCGGCGCCTGCGCAGCGGGGCCGAATCCAGTCGAAGCCAAGGCAGCCAGGGCAAGGACCATGGCTTTGTAGTTCATGCCTTCAAGTGTGCCACCGAATGCGCGCGTCTGTCACTCGGAGCAACGGCGTCCGGCGGGCACGAGAACTGACCCCGCTTCCGCGTGCTTTCCGTTCTTGCAGGTGTCACCCCTTTCACCAACGGAGCCGATTCGATGATCCGATCCCGCCTCTTCCAGTCGCTGGCGCGCTGTGCGCCGCTCGCCGCCGCGCTGCTCTTCGCCGTCGTGTCGCCGACTCAGGCGCAAACGACGTTCCTGCAGCGACTGACATCCGTGTCCGGGCAGGCCGATGATTTATTTGGTCAGGCCGTCGCGATCGACGGCGACACGGCCGTGGTGGGCGCCCAGAACGAGAGCGGGTCCGGGGGAACCCTGCGTGTCGGGGGCGCCTACGTCTACAACAAGGTGAACGGCATCTGGGTTCAGGGCCAGCGACTCGAACGCAGCGTCGGGCCGCTGGCCTACGGCTACTTCGGCACCGAGGTGGCGATCAGCGGCAACACCATCGCGGTCGCGGCGGCGCAAGAGGGCGACCCGGCGGCGCCCAGCACGAGCAGTTCGGGGTCGGTCTACATCTACGTGCGCAGTGGCACCACCTGGGTGCAGCAGGCGCGACTGGTCGCGTCGGACAAGAAGAACACGGCCTACTTCGGCGCCAGCCTGGCGCTCGAAGGTGATCAACTCGTCGTCGGGTCCTTCGGCTGGGATGCGCCAGCGGCGACCGACATCGGCGCGGCCTACGTGTTCGAACGTACGGGCACGACCTGGGCCGAGCGCCGACTGACGGCCTCCGATCCGGTCATCGGCGATCAGCTCGGTAGCGCGGTGGACATTTCGGGCACGACGGCCTGCGTGGGCGCCAACCACACCAACGGCGCCACCATCGATGAAGGGTCCGTCTACGTCTACGTCCGCGGCCCGTCGGGATGGGCGCAGCAGCAGAAGGTCGTCGTACCGGGTACGAGCAGCCTGGGAATCGCGTGCGCAGTGGAAGGCGACACCCTGCTGGCTGGGTCGATCAATCGCGCCTACGTGTTCTCGCGCAGCGGCACGACCTGGACGTTGGCGCAGCGGCTCGTGCCCAGCGTCGCCGGGTCGTTCTTCGGCTACGAGCTCACGCTGAAGGGCGATTTGGCGCTGGTGACCGACAGCGAAGGCAGTCCGACCCCGGGTGCGGTCTACGCGTTTGTCAGAAGCGGCGCCACGTGGACCGAGACCCAGAGAATCACGCCGACCACGCCAGGCAACGGTCAGTCGTTCGGCAGTGCCATCGATCTCGACGCGTCCTCGGTGATCATCGGAGCGTCCTTCACCTGGGCGTTTCCCTCGAGTCCGGCCGGGACCGCCTACGTCTTCAATCGCACCGCCATCACGACCGGCCCGCCCGGTGAGCCAACCAATTTCCAGGCGAGCGCGAACGGGAGCGTGCTGAACGCGTCGTGGGGAGCGCCCACGTCAGGAGCCGCGCCGACCAGCTACACGTTGCTCGCGCGCACGACTCCCGGCGCCGCGCCGATTGCCACCGTGCCGGTCGGGGTGGGCAACTCGTTTGCGGCCACGGCCCCGAACGGCACCTTCCTGCTGAGCCTCAGGGCCGCCAACGGCTCCGGCACGGGACCCGAGTCGACGAGCGTCACGGTGACATTCCCGGGCGGCGCGTTGGCCCCGCCCGGCGCGCCGACGGGTCTTGGCGTAAGCGTGGCGGGCACGACCGCCACCTTCACATGGACGGCGCCGGCGGCCGGCGGCGCCCCTGCGGGATATGTGCTTCTGGCCGGCACCGCGCCGGGCTTCGCGACGCCTATCGCAACCCTGCCCGTGGCCGTGGCTCCAACCAGCTTCGCCGTACCCGGCGTGCCCGCGGGCACCTACTACGTGCGGCTGGTGGCGCAGAATGCCGGCGGCTCGAGCGGCAGTTCGAACGAGGTCAGCTTGATCGTGGCCGGGCCCGCTGCGCCGGCGGCGCCGGCCCTGAACCCGGCCACCGTCTCGGGTCATACAGTGAATCTGTCGTGGACGCCGGGTGGAGGCGGCGCCCCGACGTCGTATGTGATGACCGCGTTCACGTCGGGCGGTACGGTGCTGGCCACCGTGCCGCTGACCGGCACGGCCGCGTCGTTTGCCGGCGTGCCGAGCGGCAGCTACGCGGTGCGTCTCGTGGCCGTGAACGGCGTGGGGCCGAGCCCGGTTTCGAACACCATCACGCTCGTGGTGCCGTAGCGTCGCGTGTCAGCGTGGGCGCCGTCAGTCCTCGACGATGGCGGCGTCCACGTTCAGCCGTTGCGACAACCAGACCCGGGCCATGCGGAAATCGCGCTTCGCGGTGGAGAGCGAGATATCGAGCAGCTCGGCGGCTTCGGCCCGCCCACAGCCCAGGAACGCGCACAGCTGCACGAGTTCCGCCTTGCGCGGGTCGAAGGCCGCCAGTTCGGTCAGGGCCTGATCGAGATCGAGAATGTCGTGACTGCTGGGATCGACAAACTGCAGGTCGTCGCTGAGCGGCACGCGCACGCGGCGGGCGCCGCGCTTCTCCGACTGCTGGGCGCGAATGTGATCGATCACGATGTGGCGCATGGCGCCGGCGGCAAAGCCGAAGAAGGCGCGCCGGTTCGGGAAGCTGGCGCGTTGCTGGCGCAGCATCTTCAAGTAGAGATCGTGCACGAGCACGGTGGCTTGAATGGTGCCCGGGTGGTCGCGCCGCACGAAGCGCGTGGCCATGGCCCGCAACTCGGAGTAGACCTCAGGCATGAGCCGGTCGAGGGCGGCGGCTTCGCCCTGGCCCCAACTGTGGAGCAACTGCGTGAGATGTCCAGGTGTATCGCTCATGCCGTCGCGGGCTAGTATGGCGCACGCCCAATGAGTGACGCCACACGCTGGACGCAGGTCGAGGATCTCTTCCACCAGTTGGCTGACCTGCCCGCCGGGGCGGCCCGTGACGCGCTGGCCGTGAATCTGTGCGCGCACGATCCCAGCCTGCTCGCCGAGCTGCGCGGCCTGCTCGCCGAAGACGACTCGCTGCGCGCGGAAGCGTCGCCGGACGACCCTCACCTGGGCCTGAGCCTGGGCTACTACC
>JBDTWC010000396.1:0-3935 GCA_040006875.1 Acidobacteriota bacterium
ATGTAGTCCAAGTGGAACTGGTAGCCGTCGGCGCCCGCGCCGCCGATGAGGTCCCACGCATCGCGCGAGTTGCAGCGCACGATCACGTCGTCGGACTGGGGCCGGCCGCCACCGGCGTCCTTCACGCACCAGTTCGCGTCGGGGCCCTTGGGGTTGAAGCGGCTGTGGCCGTAGTGGAGCGTGGCCACGGCGGTGTTCATGAACGCGATGCGCTGCTCGCGCGAGGAGCGCGAGCCGAGGTTGGCGCCGAGCCCGTCGTGCACGCTGCGCACGATCGAGAGCGCCTCAGTCTCAGAAATGGTACGCGGCGCGCCGACCGTTCCGCCGCCTCCGCCTCCGCCTCCGCCTCCACCGCCAGTCGGGGCGTTCGGGGTACGGAACTGCGCCCAGGCGGAGCGCCCGCTTTCCACCGTGCCGTTGGTGGCATAGGCGCGCCAATAGATCGTGGTTGCGTAGGGGGCTGCACCGGCGGCGCCGATCGAGGTCGTGCCCGATGAGCCGGCGCTGGCGCTGAGCACCAGCGCGATGGCGCCCGGATCGGGCGTCGCAGCGACTTCGATCCGGTAGATCACGGGTCCGGTCGGGCCGGAGATGCGGCCGTTCTTCAGCACGAACTGCGGGCTGAGCGTGTCGATCTGCCCGAGCGGCGACACCGGCGACGGCGTGTCGATGACGATCGGCTCGGTGATCGAGAAGCTGGTCGCCGCCGAATAGGGGCCGGTGTTGGCGCCGTCGAAGGCGCGGCTACGCCAGTAGTAGGTGCCGCCGGCGCCGAGGTTCTGGGTCAGGCGGTAGGTGGTGCGGCCGTTGGCGCCGGGGCTGATCCGATCCGCCTGGTGGAGCACCGTCGCGAAGGTGGTGTCCGAGGCGAGTTGGAACTGCAGGAAGAGCGGCCTGACGCCGCTCGAGCCAGCGTTCTCGATCAGGAAGTCGAGCGGTTGCTGGGCGGCGTCGAGCGCCTGGCCGGCAGCCGGCTGGAGCGCCTTGGGCGCGGTGATGGACACGCCGGGAATCGGACCCGCGATGTCTGGACTGAGCGGATTGGCGCTCTTGGTCTGCTGACAGGCGCTGGCCAGCAGCGCCACCAAGCCAATTCCGACGGCTCGAACTGCGTACATGTGATTCTCCCTCGAAGACCAACGGGCGGGACCTGCTGCGGTGGGCCGCCAGGGGAGGCTGGCAGCACGACCGAGCGTCGTGCTCCCGGTTCCCTTCTCTATCGGCGGCAGGTGCACAGGACTTTACACTCGTCCGGCAAACCGTCCAGCGCGGCCGTCAGTGACGACGCAGGAGGAAGAGGGCGCCGCCGCCGAGCGAGAAGAACATGATGAGCGCCGTACCGAGCAGCGACACGGCCACGCCGGATTCGACTCCGAACCCGAAGCGCACGAAGAAGAAGCTGAAGACCGCTTCACGCAGGCCGAAGCCGTTGATCGACAGCGGCGCCATCTGCACCGCCATGGCCACGGGGACGAGCACGCCGGCCATCAGCACCGGCAGGGGAATCGACAGGCTGCGAGCGGTGAGGGCATAGAAGATCACGATTACGACCTGCACTACCATGGCGCCAGCGAGGGCGCCGAAGAGTGACGACGGCTGCGAGCGGAAGCGCACCAGCGCCTCCTGCAGCATGGTGAGCCGTTCGAGAATCCACGGGTGGCCGATGGCCCGCACCGGCGTCAGCAGCAGATCGAGCAGGCTGGGCGCCACAAACAGCGGGATGCACACGAGCATGGCTCCGAGGGCCGCCAGTTCCAGCCAGCCAGCGCCCGGGATGTCGACGCCGATGGCGCGCGCCCCAAGCGCTCCGACCGCACCGACCGTGAGCAGGGCAAACATGCCGAGGATGCGGTCGACCAGCACGACCGTCGCAGCCAGGGTCTTTGATCCGGCGACCTGCGACGTGTCGGCAATGCGCACCACGTCGCCACCGATGTTGCTGGGCAGGAAGTTGTTGAAGAAGAGCGCAATCCAGTACGACTCGGAGAGCGTTCGCGCGGGCACCACGATGTGCTGCGCACGCAGCAGGATCCGCCATCGCCACACGCTCACCCCCATGACCACGGGATGAGCCGCCAGGGCCGCCACCAGCCACAGCGGCCGCACTCGCTGCACCATGTGCCAGAGACCCACGAGGCTGGTATCGCGGAGCACGAAGGCCATGAGACCGACGCTCAGGGCGAGTTTGGCCAGAGTGCCGGCAATTCGGGTCAACCTGGAACGCGGGATGTCGGAGTCCGCCAAACCTGTCGAACGTAGCATAAGTGACTACAGGTCAGCAAGAAGCGGGGAATCGGATGGTATTATTCTATTCCCTAGTCGTGACCACTTCTCTTCCGCGCCCGCTCCGCCTGCTGATGCTGGCCCCCGAGCCGTTCTTCGAGCCGCGGGGCACGCCGTTCAGCGAGTTCCACCGCATCAAGGCTCTCGGCGAGCTCGGCCACCACGTGGACCTGGTCACGTATCCGATTGGCCGGGACGTGGACCTGCCGAACCTGCGCATCTTTCGCAGCCTCAAGCCGCCGTTTGTGACCCGCGTGCCGATCGGCCCATCGGCGGTGAAGATGCTCCTCGACGCCCTGATGTTGCTCACGATTGCCCGGCGCGCCCTCGCCGGCGGCTACGACGCCGTCCACTCGCACGAGGAGATGGGGCTGGTCGGCGTGTGGGTGGCGAAGTGGCTGGGCATCCCGCACCTCTACGACATGCACTCGAGCCTGCCGCAGCAGCTCAGCAACTTCAAGTTCAGCGGGTCGCGCTGGCTGCGTGCTCTCTTTGACGCGGCCGAGACGCGGATGATTCAGGGCTCAGACGTCGTCATCACCATCTGCCAGGAACTGCAGGACACGGTGACCGGCATGGGCCACGGCGACCGCGCCATCCTGATCGAGAACGTCATGGGCGGCGACGTGGAAGAGCGGCCCACGCTTACGCCCGAGAGCCTGCGCCGCCGCTGGGGTCTACCGGCGGCCGCGCCGATCGTGCTCTACACCGGCACCTTCGAGGCATATCAGGGCCTGGACCTGCTGATCGAGGCCGCCGCCGGGTTGCAGCGCACGCATCCGGCGGCGCGCGTGCTCATCGTCGGCGGCGAAGCCGGGCAGGTGGCGGCGGTAGAGCAGCGCGCCAAGGACCAGGGCGCGGTCAACGTGGTGTTCACCGGCCAGCAGCCAGCGCGCGAAATTCCGGCCTTCGTGTCGGCCGCCGCCGTGCTCGCGTCGCCGCGCATTCGCGGCACCAACACGCCGCTCAAGATCTACTCCTACCTCCGCTCCGGCGTACCGATCGTGGCGACCAATCTGCTGACCCACACGCAGGTGCTGAATCCCGAGGTCGCCCGCCTGGTCGCGCCTGAGCCCGAGCCGTTTGCGGCGGCGATTGGCGCGCTGCTCGACGACCCCTCGGCTGGTCGCGCGCTGGCTGATGCCGCGCGCCGCCTCAGCGATGCCCGCTACAGCCGCGAGGTCTACCTGCGCCGCACGGCCGAAGCGGTGAGCCGCCTGGCCGCGCGATCGCCGCGCAGGTCGGCCCCGGCCCTGGTCAAGGAAGCGGCCGACCGATGAAGGTACTCGTCACCGGCGCCACCGGCTTCACCGGCGGCCACTTGGCGCGCATGCTCGCCGGCCGTGGTCATGAGGTGCGCGCGCTCGTGCGCGCGAAGAGCCTGGCGCGGTTTGCCGCCTCGGATCTGCCCGCCGCGGGAGTCACCGCGAGCGAAGGCGATCTGCTCTCGCCTGACGCGTTGGCGCGGGCGTGTGCCGGTGTCGAGGTCGTCTACCACATCGCCGCCACCTACCGCGAAGCCGGCCAGCCCGATTCGGCTTACCGGGCCATCAACGTGGACGGCACCGCGCATCTGCTGACCGCGGCCAAGGCGGCCGGCGCGCGCCGCCTGGTGCACTGCTCGACCGGCGGCGTGCACGGCCACGTGGCGC
>JBDTWC010000397.1:0-3917 GCA_040006875.1 Acidobacteriota bacterium
GCCGTGACCGAGCGCGACTACCTCGTGGCTGGCCGCACGGCAGCCGTGACCGTGGCCGGACAGGCGGCCGGCGTCGTTGGTCTCCTGTCGCCGAGCGTGGCCGAGCGGCGGGGCATTCCCAAGGGCGACGACGTGTTCGTGCTCGAGCTCGACCTCGCCGTGGTCGCCGCCGGCGCGGCCACGACCGGGATGCGCGTCGAACCGCTGCCGCGCTTCCCGAGCGTGGTGCGCGATGTGTCGTTGCTCGTCGACGACACCTTGTCTGCGAGCACCGTTCGTGACACGATCCGACTCGCTGCTCCGCCGTCGCTCGTCTCCATCCGGGAGTTCGATCGATATCAGGGCCGCGGCGTGGCGCCGGGCAAGATCAGCGTGTCGCTGCGCCTCACGTTCCGCGCCGACGATCGCACGCTCACCGACGACGACGTGTCGACGGCGATGCACGGCATCGTAGCCGCGGCGCGCGATCGGCTGGGCGCCGAGCAGCGGTAGCAGAGGAACAGGGATGGCCAAGACGATGGCAGTCGGAGTGGAGCCGTTCGATCGGCTCGAAGAGAAGATCAAGCTGCTGGTGAGCACGATTACCCGCCTCAAAGGCGAGCACTCGCGGCTCAGTGAAGACAACGGTCGCCTCCAGCGCGAGTTGTCGGCGCTGCACGAGCGCGTCAGTCAGGCCGAGCAGACCGGCACCGAAGTGACGGCGCTGCGTGAAGAGCGCGACCTCATCCGCACCCGAGTCGGCGAGATCCTGGCCGAGCTCGACACCCTGAAGCTGTAGCGCGCACGCCCATGGCCGATCCGCGCGTCGTGCACGTCGAGGTGAACGGGCAGCGATATCCGATCCGCAGCTCGCTCGACCCGGTCTACGTGCAGGAACTGGCGTCCTACGTCGATCGCAAGCTGAAGGTGGCCTTCGACTCGGCGCCGTCGAGCGACACGCTCGGCTTGGCCATCCTCGCCTCCCTCAACATCGCCGACGAGTTCTTCCGCGCCCGCGACTCCCAGCTGCAAGTCGACGGCAGCGTGGCAGCGCGGGCCGGCGAGCTCGAACGCATGGTCGATCAGGCGCTCGAGCTGGTCGATCCCGCTGACGTGGCCTAGTCGCGCTCCTCCCGGGACCGCCGCCGCGAGCCGCTGATTTCCCTCAGTTGCGGCGGTGAGATGTCCGCTAAGATGCCGGCGATTGCCTCCGGGATCCGTTCCAGCGCAGGAGCTGCACATGACCGTTCGGACCGTGTTCATCTGGCGTCGCGCGACCGCGGCGACGGCCGTCGCCATGTTCGTGGCCTTGGGCGCTTCCGCCCTCCGCGCCGCGGACGGCCAGCGGGCGGCCGAGACCGCCGGGGCGTCGGCCACGCCCGCGGTCACCTACACCAAGCACATCGCGCCGATTTTGCAGCGAAGCTGTGAGAACTGCCACCGCGCCGGGGGCGTGGCGCCGATGGCGCTGCAGACCTACGAGCAGGCGCGGCCCTGGGCCCGGTCGATCAAGACGCGCACCGGCATCGGCCCGCATGCCGGCGTGATGCCGCCCTGGTATGTCGAGAAAGACATCGGCATCCAGCAGTTCAAGAACGACCCGTCGCTGAGCGACGCCGAGGTCGCCCTCATCGCCACGTGGGCCGATAGCGGCGCGCCGCGTGGCGACCTTGCCGACCTGCCGGCCGCACGCGTGTGGAACGACAGCACCCGCTGGTCGATCGGCGAGCCCGACCTGGTCGTGCGCACGGCCGACATCCTGGTCAAGGGCGATGCGCCCGACTGGTGGGGCGAGATCGAGCCGTCGGCCACCGGCCTGACTGAAGACCGCTACGTCTCGGCCCTCGAGGTCCGCGAGGTCAACGACATCGATGCCAAGGGCACGGGTCGGGAAACCGTCGGCGGCCGCTTCGTGTTCCATCACATGATCTGGAGCACGCGCGTTCTCGACGCGCCCGAAGAACCGCCCAACCCCGCTGAGCCGTTCAACCTGGCGGCGCTGGCCGGCATTCCTTCCGGCACGATTACGTGGCCGGTGCACGAAGTGGGTCGCGAGGCCGATTTCTTCGACCCGAAGTCGGCGCGCCTGCTCAAGGCCGGATCGTCGATCGTGTCCGACTCGATCCACCTGCACTCGAACGGCCGCGACACCAAGGCGCACCTCGAGATCGGGTTCAAGTTCATGCCCAAGGGCTACAAGCCCGAGTACCGCACCTCGACCGTGAGCCTCGGTAACGGCGTGGACATCGACATCAAGGGCATGGACGCCAACCAGCAGCTGAACGCCTACGCGGTGCTGACCGAGCACACGAAGATCCTGTCATTCGAGCCGCACCTGCACGCGCCTGGCTCACGGATGTGTCTCGAAGCCTCGTGGGGCTACACCGTCGAGACCATCAACTGCGTCGGCTACGACCACAACTGGGTGCGCGGCTACGACTACGACGACGACCACGCGCCGCTCCTGCCCAAGGGCACCGTGCTGCATATCGTCGGCTACATGAACAACTCGCCGACCAACAAGAACGTGCCTGATCCGCGCAACTGGCAGGGTTCGGGCAACCGGTCGGTTGCCAACATGTTCATCGACCTGGGCAACCGCGTCACGCTCACCGATCAGCAGTTCCTCGACGAGATGAAGGCGCGCCAGGCGCGGCTCAAGCTGTCGCGCAACTCGGTGATGATCGGCTGCCCGTTCTGCAACCTGGCGCTGCCCGACAAACTGCCGGCGCCGCTCGCGCCGGCGCCGGCGACGACGCGGCCCTCGCAGCCGCAGTAGTCACGGCCTGAACAGGAGCCGAACGATGAGCCGACGCGTTGTGGGAATCGCCGTGGCGCTGGTGATGGGCGCCGTGGTCGCGGGCCGCGCCCAGAACCTCACCTATGCCAAGGGCCAGACCGTCTCCCCCGCCTACGAGGGCTGGGAAGAGGATTCGGCGGGCCGGACGTTCTTCGTGTTCGGCTACATGAATCGCAATTGGGAAGAAGAGCTCGACGTGCCGGTCGGGCCCGAGAACCGCTTCACGGTGGGCGCACCCGATCAAGGGCAGCCCACGCATTTCCTGCCACGCCGCAACCGGTTCATCTTCCGCGTGCCGGTGCCGACGGGCTTCACCGAGAAGGACGAGCTCATCTGGTCGCTGACGTCGAAGGGCAAGACCGAGCAGGCCTTCGCCAGCCTGCGACTCGACTACCGCATCGACGACGTGGTCAAGGCGTCGGAAACCGGCGCGCTCGGCGCCGGGAGCAGCAGCCCTGAAGTGCGCGCCAATATCCCGCCGGTCCTGGAGATCCAGGGGCCGCGGCGGATCGAGGTGCGTGTCGGTCAGCCGGTGCCACTCGTCGTCACCGTGCGCGACGACGGCATTCCGCGCGCCCGGGCCATCGGCGCCGGCGCGGCGGTCGAGAATCGCGGCTCGGCCCTGGCCACCGGCAGCACACCGGGCCAAGCCGCGCAGATCGAGATGCTGCGCACGCGGCGCCTGATGCAGCCGCCGTCGCGCGTCACGGTGGGCAAGAACATCGGCCTGCACGTCGGCTGGTTCGTCTACCGCGGCGCCGGCAAGGTGACCTTCGATCAGGATCAGATCGCCACCTGGGAAGACACGCGCACCGGCGGCAACTCGCCCTGGGCGCCCCACTGGATCGCGCCGGCAGTGCCGGCCAACGGTAGGCTCTCGACCACGGCGTGGTTCTACGCGCCCGGCGAGTACGTCTTGCACTCGCGGGCCGACGATGGCGCGCTTACGTCGGACCAGACCGTGACCATCGTCGTGAAGCCCTGATCACAGCTTGACCAGGGGCCCGCCTGGGCCTATCATCGATCTCGTTCCTGCCGTGCTCGTGATGGAATCTTGGAGGCTTGTCTGAGCCAATGTTCCTTCCAAGCGAGTCGCGTCAGCCGCGTGGTGTGCATGCCTCCGTCGTGAGGAAGCCTG
>JBDTWC010000398.1:0-3908 GCA_040006875.1 Acidobacteriota bacterium
GGCTACGTGCACGCCACCTGCGCCACGACCTACTTCGAGACGACGACTCTCCTCGATCGCGTGCGACACTTCACGCCCGACCTGACAAACGAGGATCTCGAGGCGCTGGCGCGCGACTTGGCGACCGCACCACCGCCCACGCCTGTGCCGGAACACGCGTGAGCGGGCCCGGCTGACCGGCCTTCGGTCAGCGGCGCGCGCAGTACGAGCGCGATGAACGCCTGCCACCGCGACCCCGAAGGGGCGCGCGCTCGTCGACGTCACGCCGCGGAGCCAGGGTCCGTCGCCCACTTCCGCTATCGCTGAGCCTCACGGTTCGGCGGGTCGGCACGACTCAGGTAGAGCAGCGCGAATCCAGCCAGCGCCACCGCTAGCGACAACACGTGAGCCACGGCCAACGGTCCGAACAACGGCTGCCTCAGGCGCAGGAACTCGATGCCGAAGCGGATCAGGCCGGCCGCGGCCAGGTAGGCTCCCAGGACGAATCGGTCCGACTTCCCGGCCCGACGCCACCGCATCAGCAGCCACGCGAGCGGCAGAAGTGCCGCCATCTCGTAGAGCTGCGTCGGATGCACCGGGATCGCCGTCGGCGGCAGGCCCTCGGGAAACGCCATTGCCCACGGCAGACTGCTCGGGATGCCGTAGTCGTCGCCGACGAGGAAACAGCCGACGCGGCCAATGGCGTGCGCCACCGCCAGAGCCGGCGTCGCCGCGGCGAGCACTGGCAGGATCGGGATCCGGCGCCAGCGCAACACCACGATGCCCGCAACCACGCCTCCCGCGAAGCCGCCGAACCAGCTCAAGCCGCCTCGCGACAGGAGCAGGTCGAGGAACGGACCCTCGCGCCCCACGTGCTCGATCGCCCACACGACCTTCGCGCCCGCCACGCCCCCGAACACCCCGGCCATGGCGGCATCGACCGCGTGGTCCGGCAGGCCCGACCGGCGGCGCTCGCGGTCGAAGAGCCACACGCCGGCCACGGCGGCCAGCGCCACCATCACCCCGAAGCTCGTGATTTCGAACTCACCGATGCGGAAGAGAACGGGATAGATGGTGTGCTCCTATCAGCGTCAGCGCTCCACCGACTATAGTCCGCTCTTCGGTGGCCGGCATGTCCGACCGCAATCCCTGGCACGCTATTCTGGAGTCGTGTCGCACCCGCTCTCATCCGCTCAGCTCGATCGCTACTTCGCCCGGATCGGCGTCGCCGGCCACCGCGACGCCTCGCTCACCACGCTGCGGGCGGTGCATCGCGCGCACTTGCTGGCCATCCCGTACGAGAACCTCGACATCCACCTCGGCGTTCGGATGACGCTCGATCCCGACGCCACGTTCACGAAGCTGGTCGACGAGCGGCGCGGCGGCTGGTGCTTCGAGATGAACGGACTGCTCGGCCGCGTGCTCGAGACGCTCGGCTTCGACGTGCGCTACCTGTCGGGTGCGGTCGGCCTGGCCGACCGCGGCTGGCGCGCGCAGGGCAATCATCTGGTGCTGCTCGTGACCCTCGACCGCCGCTGGATCGCCGACGTCGGCTTCGGCGACGGCTTCCTCACGCCGCTGCCGCTCGAAGTGGGCAACTACCGGCAGGACTTCCTCGACTACCGCGTCAGTCGCGACGGGCCGCGCTGGCGCGTGCACAACCACGCGTTCGGCGGCGCCGACGGCTTTGACTTCACGCTCACGCCCCGGCAGCTCGCCGACTTCGCCACTCAGTGCCTCGAGTTGCAGACCTCGCCCAAGTCGAGCTTCGTACAGGCCACGGTGTGCGAGCGGCACGTGGCGAGCGGGTTGATCATGCTGCGAGGCGCGATCCTGAAAGAGGTGAGCGCGAGCGGCACGACCACGCACACGGTGCACAGCGCCGATGAGTTCGACCGAGTGCTGCGCGAGCGCTTCGATCTCGCCATCCCCGGCAGCGACGCCCTGTGGCCGCAGGTGTGGACCCGGCACCGGCAGTGGCAAGCGGAGCAGGCCGACGGAGCAACCCCGCGCGTGCGACGCTGAGCGCGCCGGATCTAGAAGCGCTCGATGAGCGCGATCACGCCGCGCACGAGCAGCACAATCGGCGCGCCCACAAGCAGAATCCCGATTGGCACCAGCAGACCCACCAACAGGATCTGGACGCCGCCACTCAGCCAATGCGCGCCCGTGCCGAACACGGTGCCCGCCTCGGCGGCTGGCGCCGGCGTCACCATGGTGGCGAAGCCGGGCGTGGGGACAACGGGCGGTGCGGCAAAAGCCATGCGGTCGGCCCTCCTCCGGGCCGCGCGAGTATCGAGTCGAGAGCGGATGGGCGAGGCTACGTACGGGCGGGGCGCGTCAGGGCGTGAGATCCCCACTGTACCGGAACCGGCGGCCAAGCAGATAAAATGCCAGCATGATCAGCCGTCGTTCGTCTGTCTTGCTCGTCGCCGCCGTGCTCGCTGCCGTCACCGCCGTGACCGTGGCCCAGTCCCGTCCCGCCGCGTCGCTGGCCACCCTCCAGACCAGGGCCGAGCGCTCAAATTTTACCGAAACCAGCCGCTACGAGGACGTGCAGCAGTTCCTGGCCACGGTCGACCAGGCCTCCGACCTCGTGCACGTCACCTCGTTCGGCTACAGCTTCGAGGGCCGCTCGCTGCCGCTGGCCGTGGTCGGCCGCGTGGCCAATGCCTCGCCGTCGGCGGTGAAGGCGTCGGGGCTGCTGCGGGTCTACGTCCAGGCCAACATCCACGCCGGCGAAGTGGAAGGCAAAGACGCCATGCTCGCCTTGATCCGCGACCTCGCCAAGGGCGAGCACGCCGACTGGATGCGCTCGATGGTGTTGCTCGTGAATCCGGTTTACAACGCCGACGGCACCGAGAAGGTCACCCTCACCAGCCGCGGCTTCCAGCACGGCCCGGTCGGCGGTCAGGGAACCCGGGCCAACGCGCAAGGTCTCAACATCAACCGCGACAACATCAAGCTCGAGACGCCGGAGGCACGTTCGATGGTGCGGCTGCTGAACGCCTACGACCCGCATGTGATGATCGACCTCCACACCACCAACGGCTCGCGTCACGCCTATCAGCTCACCTACGAGACCCCGAACAACCCCGCCGTCGATCCGGAGGTCGTGCGCGAAACGCGGGCCTGGCTGGCGCAGGTCATCTCGAACGTGAAGGCGAAGGACGGCTGGGACTTCCGCTCCTACGGCAACGTGTCCGGGCAGACGCCGGAGCGGGTTTGGACCACCGTGGAGGACCTGCCCCGCTACACCCACAACTACTGGGGTATCCGCAACCGTTTTGGCATCCTCGAGGAGACCTACTCGTACCTGCCGTTCAAGGATCGCGTGACCACGTCGCGGCGCTTCGTCGAAGAGGTGCTCGGCTACGCGCACGCCAATGCGAAGCACTTGCAGGCGATGACCGCGGCCGCCGACGCGACCGTCCTGGTCGGACAGCGGCTGTCGATCCGCTCGGCGGTGGCGCGGCTGCCCGGGAAGATCGAGATCCTGATGGGCGCGGTCGACGAGGAAGTGAATCCCTACTCCGGCAAGATCATGCACCGCCGCCGCGACGTGAGCACGCCCGAGCGCATGTGGGACGAAACCACGTTCGCATCGACCGACGCCGAGCGCGTGCCCGCGGCCTACATCGTGCCGGCGAGCGAAACGGCGGTGCTCGAGCGGCTGCGCGCGCACGGCATCACGGTCGAGACGCTCGGCGCCACGGCGCCGCTGCTCGAGGAGTTCACGGTGGCGTCGACGACCGCGATGGAGAAGCCGTTCGAGAATCACCAGGAGCGCACGGTGACTGGCACCTGGGCGGCTGCCGATCCGCGCGACCTCAGCGGAGCCTGGCGCGTGCCGATGACGCAGCCGCTGGCCCGGCTGGCGTTCTACCTGCTCGAGCCGCGCTCGAACGATGGCCTGGCCACGTGGAACG
>JBDTWC010000399.1:0-3879 GCA_040006875.1 Acidobacteriota bacterium
CGTATCTATGCTGAGGATCCGACGCGCAGCTTCCTGCCGCAGGCCGGACCGCTGCTGCGCTACCGCGAGCCGGCCGGTCCGGGGCTGCGCGTCGACAGCGGCGTGAGCGAGGGCGGCGCCGTATCGGTCTACTACGACCCGATGCTGGCCAAGCTCATCGCCTACGGCGAAACGCGCGCCCACAGCGTGGCGCGCGCACGGGAGGCCCTGACGCGCTTTGAGATTCTCGGTCTGCGCACCAACCTCGCCTTCCTCGACGCGCTGCTCGCCCGTCCGGAGTTCGCCGCCGGACAGATCGACACCGGATTTATCGACCGCCACCTGGAAGAACTCAGCCGCAACGACGCGCCCGTGCCGCCCGCGGTGATTGCGGCCGCCGCGTGGCACGCCTCGCGCGGTGGTGCCGCGCCCACGAGCCACGACGGCGTTGTCGCCGCGGCCGCCACCGATCCGTTCGATACCATCCGGAACTGGCGCGGCTGACCATGGCGCGACGCTACCAGGTGCAGTACGGCGACACGGTGTTCACGGCCGACACGCAGGCGGACGGCGTCGTGATCGTGAACGGCGTGACCTGCACCGTGACGCCGGCCGGTCGGGAGCGCTACCGCGTCACCGCTCCCGACGGCACGGTCACTCTGGTGTCGGTTGCCGGGACCGCACCAGCGCTGTGGGCGGGGGCCAACGGCCGCGCGTTCGATCTCGACGTCGACGGATCGCCGCGCGTGCGGTCCACCGCACGGAGCTCCGGCGACGACATGACGCCGCCGATGCCGGCCACGGTCGTGACGGTGGTCGTGGCCGTTGGCGACCGCGTCGACGCCGGCGCGCCGGTAGTCATCCTCGAAGCGATGAAGATGGAACTGACAATTCGCGCCGCGCACCCCGGCACGGTGCGCGCGCTACGCTGCGCGGTCGGCGACCTGGTGCGGCCGGGCACGGTGCTGGTGGAGATCGACCCGTGACCCCGCCGGGACGCGTCGCCGTGGTGGAAGTGGGCCCGCGCGACGGCTTGCAGAACGAAGCGGCGGCACTCACGACCGCCGAGAAGGTGGCGTTCGTGAACGCGCTCACGGCGGCGGGTCATTCGACCATCGAGGTGTCGGCCTTCGTGTCGCCGCGCTGGGTGCCCCAGATGGCCGATGCTGCCGAGGTGTTCGCCGCCATCGAGCGCCGGCCGGGGGTGCGCTATACCGCGCTCACGCCCAATCTCGCCGGTCTCGAACGCGCGCTGGCGGCACGGGTCGACGAGGTCGCGGTGTTCGCGGCGGCGTCGGAGCGGTTCAGTACGGCCAATCTGAACCAGACGATCGATCAGTCGCTGGCGCGCTATGCCGAGGTGACGCGCGCGGCGCTCGCCAGCGGCCGGCGGGTGCGCGGCTACGTGTCGTGCGCGTTCGGGTGCCCGTTTGAAGGACCGGTCGCCGTCGAAGCGGTGATTCGCGTCACCCAGGTGCTGCTCGACCAGGGCGTCTACGAAGTGGCGGTGAGTGACACGATCGGCGTCGGGCATCCCGGGCAGGTGCGGGCCGTGGTGGGCGCGCTTCTGGACTCGGGTATCGCGGCGAATCAGCTGGCGCTGCACTTCCACGACACGCGCGGCACGGCGCTGGCCAACGTGCTCGCGGCCCTCGATTTCGGCATCGCGACCTTCGACGCCTCGGCCGGTGGCCTGGGCGGCTGCCCGTTCGCGCCTGGTGCGGCTGGCAACCTGGCCACGGAGGACCTGCTCTACATGCTCAACGGGCTGGGCCTCGACACCGGTGTGTCGCTCGAGGCCGTGATGGCGGCCTCAACCGCCCTGGCGCCACGGCTGTCACACCCGCTCCGCTCGCGCTATGTGCAAGCGGCGCTGGCGGCCGCGCGCGCGTAGTCGTTCAGCGGGCGCCTCCCTAAGCCGGACGCTCGAGCAGCACCGTGAGGTCCTCGCCCGCCGCCACGTCGTCGGGCGTCACCGGCGCGAGCGCGCTGAAGACCAGAGCGGCGCGATAGCGCAAGGGCGACAGGCGATGCACCCAGCAGCGCGCGATCTGCCCCTGCGCCGACAGGCGCTCGACGTCATGCCCTGGCGTCGGCTTGGAGAGACGCAGTTCGCTCTTGGTGCCCGGACGTATCCACTCGTGCAGTTCGAGGAGCGAGCCCCCGCTCGACACGTTGAGAACGCGCACGTGCACGCCGAGCGAGAGTCGGGCGTCGACCTCGAGACCGAGGATTTCGGCGCTGAGCCGTGGCTGGGCCCGCCGATCGGAGACGGCCGCCAGCGACAGAGGCAACGTGGTGGTGGACGATGAGGGGGTCTGCATGAACACCCTCGCTAGTGCACGGACCGTACCAGGGCGGAGCCCTCGCGCCAAGGGTGGACCCACCGAGAGTCCAACGAAGGCGTGACGACCGATCTCTATTTTCCCCTGTTTGGCTGACTTCTTGAACATGGCGGCGTGACGAGGCCTGACTCTCGTCAAGCGTAACGCTGCCCTTATCGGCCCGCGAGTGCACGTCCGGGGTCGGTGGCAGCAGCCCGTCGGGCCGGCAGGAGCAACGCCGCCAGCGCCGTCGCGGCGAGCACACTCGTGACGGCCGCGAGCACCCCAGGATCCATCGCGTCGACGTCGTACAACTGGCCTTGCAGCACACGGCGCAACATCCACGACGCCACCAGACCCACGGCGGCGCCAGCGCCGACCACAAGCGCGCCCTCGCCGAGGACCATTTGGAAGATGCCCGGAGCCGTCGCGCCCAGGGCCAGCCGGATGCCGATTTCCTTGCCGCGCTGGGCCACCTGATAGGCGAGCACGCCGTAGAGGCCCACGGCGGCGAGCAGCAGGGCCACGGCCGCGAAGGTCACGGCCAGGAGCATCGGAGTGCGCCGATCGACCCGTGCCGTATCGACGAGCGCCGTCATCGTCTTCACGTCGAAGAGCGGCACCGTGGCGTCCATCTGGCGCACGGCCGCGCGCACCGCGCCGATAGTCGACTCGGGCGCCTGTGTGCTGCGCAGGGCGACCGCGACCCCGCGGTCCGGGAACTGCCGCAGCGACACGTAGGTGGCGCCCAAAGAGCCCGAGCCGCCCGCAGCGGCCAGCGCCTGCTGACGGACGTTCTTGACCACCCCGACCACCGTCATCCACTCGTCGTCGGGCGGCGGCTTGAGCAGGTTGCCCGGGTCGCTGGGCCGATACATGCGCCGGCCGACCGGATTCTGGCCGGGCCAGAACTTCTGCGCCAGGCGCTGGTCGACGATCACCGATCGCGGCGCCCCGGCGGCATCGCGCGGATCGAAGAAGCGGCCGTTCACGAGCGTGAGACCGAGCGCTTCCATCAGACCTTCGCTCACCGAGATCTGCGCTGGCGAGATCACCGACTCCCCTGGCGCCATGCGGTAGCCTTCGGCCAGGATCACGCTATCGCTGTAGTCGCCGCCGAGCGGCAGGCTGCTCGTGAGGCCGGCAGCAGTTACGCCGGGAATCGCGCGCAGCGACGGCAGCAGGCGATCGTAGGCGGCCACGAGGTCGGGGTCCTCCTTGTAGCGCACGGCCGGCAGGCGCACCATGCCGGTGAGCACCCCGTCGGGGCGGAAGCCGGGGTCGATGCGCAGCACGCGGCTGAAACTGGCCAGCAGCATCCCCGCGCCTACGAGCAGCACCAGCGCGATGGCCACCAGGCCGGCGACCAGCACGCGACGCACCGCCAACATCCGCCGCGAGGCCGTGCCCGAACGGCCGCCGTCTTCGCGGATGGCACCGGCGACGTCGACGCCGCGCAGGCGCAGCACCGGCAGCACCGCCACAAACAGGCTGACGAGCGCCACCCAGGCCAGGCTGTAGCCGGCCACCGCGCCATCGAGCGCGATCTCCTGACCGCGCGGCAAGGTGTCGAGGC
>JBDTWC010000400.1:0-3879 GCA_040006875.1 Acidobacteriota bacterium
ACGACGCCCAGAACGCGATGGCCGCGACGAGCACGTAGTAGGCGGCCACGTCGCGCGCGAGTCCCGGCTGGCGCGGCGTCGAGGCGACTGCCGCCGGAGCTGCCGGCCAGCGGAGCGCCCGCCACGCCCCGGCGATGCCGAGCCCGGTCAGCAGCAGTCCAGGAAAGAGCACTTCCGAGAAGCCCTCGATGGCCGGCAACCACCAGCGATGCGCCCACGCCGCCGAGGCCAGCCATGCGCCGCCGTTCGCACTGTAGGGGCGCGCGTCGTCGAGCGTGCGTGCGAATCCCGCTTGTTGCACGTCCAGGTACGGCACGAAGAACGGTCCGGTCAGGCCCACGGCCACTGTCGCCGCCAGGCCGATGAGCGCCCAGTAACGCGCGGAGCGCCACAGTCCGCGCGACGCGGCGAACTGCAGCGTGCCAAGGCCCACCATGAGACCCGCGAAGATGCCGTAGTAGGCGCACGACAAGGCCTGCACCCACAGCACGACGCCGAGCGTGACGGCTCGCACGGCCGTCGTTCGATCGACGAGCCGGTGGAAGGCCAGCATCGAGAACGGCAGCCCGAACGTCATGAGCAGCTGGATGTGCGCCGTGCGCGCGAAGACGTACGGACAGAAGGCGAAGAGCACTGCGGCCACGGCGGCGGCCTCGCGACTGGCCGACAGGTACCGCACCAGGTAGTAGGCGCCGGCGGCGGCCATCACGAAGGCGAAGACCACGACCGAGTTGTGCGCCAGATATGGATTTCCGGTGAGCCCCCACGCCGGCAGCGCCACGACGCCAGCGCCGATGTTGGCTTCCGAGTAGGCGAGGGTGAGCCGCGCGGGGTAGAAGATGTTCGCGTCGAAGAGGTCGCGCGGATGCACGATGAGCGCGTCGGCCACCCACGCCACGTTCCAGATGCTCAGGCGTCCGTCGTCGGTGTTCACCCGGCCGACGCGATCGAGCTTCGGAATGAGGGGATAGGTGAGCGCCGCAGTGAGGAGCAGCGCGCCGACGAGGACGGCCGCTCCTTCAGCGAGCCCGCGATGGCGCATGCGGTGCGTATGGTACCATGGCGCCGCCACCATGCGGGTCCGGTGGCACGTCCGCATGGACCGCCTCCTCGAACTCACCTACCGCGCCGAACGCACCCATTTCTGGTTCCGGGGCTTTCGCAGGTTCGTCACGCCGTGGCTGTCCGAGGCCGCTGGCGGCCGCACCGATCTGCGCCTGCTCGACT
This sequence comes from Acidobacteriota bacterium, assembly GCA_040006875.1. Lineage (GTDB taxonomy): Bacteria > Acidobacteriota > Vicinamibacteria > Vicinamibacterales > UBA2999 > CADEFD01. The sequence continues at coordinate 1,228 of JBDTWC010000400.1, forward strand.
GCGGGTGCGGCACGGGCGCCAACCTGACGCTGCTCGGCCGTCACGGCCGGGCCTTCGGGTTCGATCTGACGGCCAGGGGACTGGAGTTCGCGCGGGCCCACGGCGTGACGCGCGTGGCGCGCGCCAGCATCGGCGCCATCCCGTATCCCGCCGCCGCCTTCGATGTCGTCACGTCGTTCGACGTGCTCTATGGTTTGCCCGACGAGGTCGAGGCCGCCGCCGCGCGCGAGATCGCGCGCGTGCTGAAACCCGGCGGCCGCGCGCTCATCACGGTGGCGGCCTTCGAGTCGTTGCGCGGCGGACATGGCACTCTCAGCAACGAAGTGCGGCGCTACACGACGGCGAGCCTGTCGGCCCTGGTGCGGGGCGCGGGGCTCGAGGTCGTGCGCACCTCGTACACGCACGCCACGCTCTTTCCGATCCTGTATCTCGTGCGCGCCTGGCAGCGGTGGCGCGGCGGCGGCCAGGCCGAGCCGAGCGAAGCCGAGATCAGCGTGCCGTCGGCGCCGGTGAATGCCGCGCTTTCGGCGGTGCTGGCCGCGGAGTCGTGGCTGCTGCGCGCAGGCAACCTGCCATTTGGCAGTTCCGTCATCTGCCTGGCGAGGAAACCGCGGTGACCGCGGCCGCCGGGGCGCGCGTCCGGGCGGGCGCGGCGATCCTCGGCGCTGCGGTCGGCGCCTCCGCGTGGCTCTCGGCCGGCGTGCTGGCGCTCATCGATCCCACCCGCCTCACGCGCGTGGCGGCGGTGCCTGGGTGGGAGTGCCTGGCGGGCCTGGCCGCCGGCGGCGCGGCCCTCGGCGCGCTCGTGCCGTCCCTCGGTGCCGCGTGGCCGCCCGCAACGCTGCTGGCGCTGCTGTGGCTGCCGTGGCTGCCCCTCCGCGTGCCCGACGCGTTTTTGCTGTGGGAGGGTCCGCTGGAGCGCGCGATCTGGGCGGCGGCGCTGGTCGGGGCGGCCTGGATGCTCGGGCCGCGCACCCTGCCGTCGTGGGCGCGGCCGTGGCTCATCGGGTCGCGCGCGCCGTTCATGGCCGCGCTGCTGTCGGCGACGATCGTCAGCCTGGCCTGGGCCTCGGTGCGTCCTCGAGTGCCGGTGGGAGACGAGCCGCACTATCTGGTCATCACGCAGAGCCTGCTTCGCGACGGCGACCTGCGCATCGAGAACAACCACCAGGCGGACCACTACCTGGAGTACTACGACGGCGTGCTCAGGCCCGATTTCCGGCGCCGGGGCACCGACCGCCAGATCTATTCCATCCACGCGCCTGGAGTTTCGGCCCTCGTGGCCCCCGCGTTCGCGGCATTCGGATACCCCGGTGCGGCGCTCATGGTGATCGCCGTCGTGTCGCTCGGCCTGGCGGCGGCCTGGCAGGCGGCCTTTCTCGTGAGCGGGTCGGCCACGGCGGCGTGGATCGGCTGGGCCTCGGTCGCGAGCGCGGCGCCGCTGCTGCTGCACGGGTTCACGATCTATCCAGACGGACCGGGCGCCGCCGCCACGATGGTGGGGGCCTCGGGCTCGTATGGCTGGCGGTCGCGCGCCCGCCGCGGGCGGCGGCCTGGGTGGCCGTTGGTGCGGCCCTCGCGTGCCTGCCCTGGCTGCACACGCGCTTCGCCGTCGTGGCCGGCGTGCTCGGCGTGGCGCTGTGCCTGCGCCTCGTACGGCAGCCGGGAGCGGTCCGGGCGCTCGCCTGTCTGCTGATTGTGCCGGTGGTCTCGGCGGCGGGTTGGTTCTTCTACTTCTGGCGCATCTACGGCACGCCGAGCCCCACCGCGCCCTACGGGGGAGTCGAGGGGGGCGTGAGCTTCGTGCCGGCCGGGCTCGCCGGGCTGCTGGCGGATCAGCAATTCGGTCTCCTCGCCAACGCGCCGGTGCTCGGGGCGGGGCTGGTGGGTCTTGCCGTCATGGCCCGCCGGCGGGCGCGCCTGTCGGTCGAACTGACGGCGATCGTCGTGGCCTATCTGACGACGGTGGCCACCTATCCGATGTGGTGGGGCGGCACCAGTGCGCCCGGGCGCTTCGGCGTGATCGTGCTGCCGCTCCTGGCCGTGCCGATGGCCGCGTGGTGGGCGGCGTCGTCACCGGCGCGGCCGGCGCTCGCGGCGCTGCTCGTCATGTCCGCCGGCATCGCACTGGCGCTCGCCGGCATCGACCGCGGCGCCTTCGTCTTCAACGGCCGCGACGGCTACGACCTGCTGCTCGACTGGCTCAGCCAGACGGTCGATCTCACACGGGCCGCGCCCAGCGTGCATCGCGACGGCGTCGCGGTGGCGCTCACCGACGCCGCCGTGTGGCTCGCCGCGGCGACCGTCGCGGCAACAGGCGCGGCGTGGCTCATGCTCGTCTGTCCGGGCCGGATCCGACCTGCGCGTGCCGCGAGAGGCGCTGGCGCCAGCGCAGGTGACGGTGAGGAGCGCGACCGGGTTCCGCCCGCTGGACCACGACGCCGACAGCCACGACGGGCGGTTCCTGGGCGTGTATCTCACCTGGCCCGACCCGCCGCGGTAGCCATGCGCGCGCGGCCGGCCGGCGCCGTCAGAAGCGGACGGTGCCGCCGAAGTAGAGACCCTTGAAGGTCAGCGTGCCGGCGTCGCTCTTCACGTTGTAGAACACGTCGATGCTGCGATAGCCGGCCTGCACGCCCATGTTCTTGTGCG
>JBDTWC010000401.1:0-3876 GCA_040006875.1 Acidobacteriota bacterium
TCCCGTACAGCGGTTTTCAAGACCGCCGCCATCAACCACTCGGCCATCCCTCCGCGCGTTCTTCCCTAACGATAGCAGAGCCGCCGGCTTGCGGTCGTGGTCTAGGTGGAGAGCTTCGACACCAGCACAGGCAGATCCGTCGACACAGTGGCCCACACGATGTCGTGGTCGACATCGTCATACCCGTGAATGAGCCTGTTTCGCAGTCCCACGATCGACGACCACGGGATCTCTGGCCGACGTTCACGCTCCTCGACGGGGACCCGCGCGGCCGCCTCGCCAATGATTTCGAGCAGACGGACGACCGCCAGGGCCAGCACGCGGTCGGCATCCAGGTCGGTGCGCGACCGGCCACGCATCAACGTCAGCAACTCGCGCGCGTGCTCGCGCATGTGCCGAAGCTCACCGACGGATCATGCCGCGACATACTGGTCCTGCGCCTCGGCCAGCACCTCGTCGCGGAAATAGCGGCTCAGCGACGCGGGCGTGTGGAGATCGACGGTTCGGCCGAACATCCGGCCAAGGTCGTCCTGCATCGCGAAGAACGCCAAGCCCGGTGTGCGCCCCGCCTCGAATTCCACGAGCACGTCGATATCGCTGTGGGGGCCGAAGTCGTCACGCAGGGCAGACCCGAACACGGCCAGCCGGCGGATGCCGTGTCGCCGGCAGAACGCGGCCAACGCTTCGCGATCAATCGCGACGTTCGGGCTCATGACAGTCCTACGATTCTACTCGTCGAGCGAAGTGCGCTATTTCGGGCCTACTCTGGCCAACACGCGGGCGGGCGGAATTTGCAGAAACGCTGAGATTTCTGGAGGCAATCAAAGATTTCGGACCACTCGGCCATCCCTCCGCGTCGTCGTCAACGATTCTGCCACAAGGACTTGGCGATTCGCGTCCAGCGCTTCACTCCATCCAGAACGCCCGATTGGCGGGTGGCTTGCTGCGGTCGTGCGGGCGCCGACTCAGATGGAGTGCTTCGCAATGACGGCCTCGTGGAGGCTGAGGCCGCGATGCCTGCGCTCGCCGAACGCACGGACCTGCGCGTGAGGCTGCACTCGCCCCGTAGGGCCGTGGATCAGGATCGTGTACCTATGGACCGCGTTCCGTACCAGAATGCAGCGTGCGTCACGACTCCGGGATGACCGCCCGGGCCGTGACTCTGTAGAGTGCGTGCACCGAACTGCGGCTGACCACCGTAAGGGTGTAGCGTTCGTCGACGAGCCGGGTCGGCCACCAGGTCTCGGCGCCGAAGTGTGACAGCAGGAGGAACTCCCGATGCTGGCTCCGGAACTCGCCGAAGTCGACGATCTGATGACGCACGTAGGGCTTGAGCGCGATCAGATCCAGGTCGAGCGAGTCGGTGCCGATGTAGCGCCGCGCGGCCTCGGGGTCGGTGAGGCACACGGGTTCTGAGGCGACCGGCCCCGCGTCGTAGAAGGCCAGCGGCAGGCAGTCGAGCCCGTTGTCCACGACCACCGGCAACCCCATCCCGATCGTCTTCGCCTCGGCCATCGCGCGCATCTGCCCCTCGAAGCGTGCCCGCGCGCCCAGTCCGGACTCATCGCTCCTCGAGCCCCAGAAGGCCAGCTCGCGCGATGCCAGCACCGACAGCAGCCCGAGGGCGACCAAGGTGCGCATGTGGGAATCGAGCGCCCGGGCGGCAAAGGCCACGGACAACCCGACACCGGGCAGCATGCCGAGGGCGTAGCGGTGGGTGAAGCCGCCGTTCATTGCCGCGGCGGCCGCGATGGCGACAAACGGAATCGCGAGCAGCATCATGACGAAGACAAGCGTCTCCGGCGCCGGGCGCGACCAGTCCAGGGCCTCGTCGTTCGGCCACACGCGCACAAACAGCACCAGCATGGCGATTCCCAAAGCGACGGCAATACCGAAGCCCGCGCCTGGCACGCCGGTCGGGGCCAGGTAGTCGTAGGCCTCGACTGCTCGGCCCACGGAGGGTTTGGCCCAGTAGTGCAACCCGTAATACACGCGCAGTCCACTGAGCAGCGGCCAGCACGCCCACAACGACAGGCCGCCCATCGCCAGGGCGGCCCACACCTGCAGGCGCACATGATGCTTGCGCACGGAGTGCACGAGTTCGGCGACCACAAACGGCACGCCGGCAAACACGGAGTAGTAGTGCGTGCCGACGGCGAGCGCGGCCGAGATGCCGAGCGCGATTGTCCACGGCCAGCTGGCGGCGCGCTGCCACGCCACGGCGCCCACGGCGATGAACATCACCATCAGCGCGTAGGCCCTGGCCTCGACGTCGTAGCCGTGATGCAGGCGGCTGAGCAGCATCACCAGCACGGTGATGAGGCCGGCCACGGGGCCCAGGTCGCGGCGCGCGAAGACATAGAGGGCCGCGTAGGTGACCGTGCTTCCGACGACCGACAGGAGCCGGTATCGAGCTTCCACGTCCAGCACCCACCCGTCGGTCAGGCGAACGAGGGCGTGGAAGACCGGTCCCGAGGTGTCGACCGAGCTGCCGAGCGCAGCCATCACGCCGTCCATCGTCGGCAATCGCGCCAGGACGACCGTGAAGATCTCGTCGTACCACAACGGCCGATCGGCGGCCTCGATGAAGTTGCCGACGGCCACGCAGACGAGCAGCGTCGCCACACAGACGTCGATCGTACGCTTCGAAGGGCTGAGCCGGAACATCACGGGTGCGAGATATTACCTTCTCGTCCGGACAAGAAGCCGTCTGGCCTGATCTTCCTGCGCTTTGAGTGCCAAAGTGTCGAATCGGACGCAGGCCGGTCTGTGCGCCTTGTGACGCGTCAGCCCCGCGGCAGCTTCGACGCGAGCAGTTGCTATTGCGCGTTGTGGCCGGCTATTTGCGCCCGGATTTGGGCCACGGCAACCTTGACCTTCAGATCCAGTTGCACCTTGCCTAGCTCCGCCCTGCCGGATCGCGGATCGCCTTCCACGCCCTTGGCCGGATCCTTACCCGCAATCTTGTCCTTGCGGACCCATTCGGGCTTCACATACAGGATCGCCGAGGTGTCCTCCACGCCCGCATGGCCCTCGCCGGTCACGTTGTGGTCGTGCAGATACTGGGAAAATTCGTCACGGGATTTGAAGTACAGATCCTCGCAGTAGAACACCCGGGCGCCGGAGGGTTTCAACCTGGCATCGAGCGTCGCAGCGGTCTGCTTCAGCACCTCCTGCCCTCCGCCGTGGTCCCCGATCAAGATGATGTCCCGGAATCCAGCGGTCGCGGCGCCGAGTGCGATGTCGCGAGCCACCATGCCGTAGGTTTCATCGGTGAGGCTGCTGGATCCAGGGAAGGCCATCATGCCCTCTTTTTTCGACGGGTCGCCATTGGGGGAGTACGGCAGCACCGGATAGATCAACGCATTGCCGAGTTCCCGCGCAATGCGTTCGACGACGTAGCGCGCCACTGCGTTGTGTTTGCCAAACGCCAGATGGGGGCCGTTCTGTTCGCCGCCGCCAGTGTAGAAGAGCGCTGTGGTCTTACCGGCCTTGAGCGCCGCGGCTACTTCTTCCCAAGTCAGATCCTCGATGAACAGCGAACTGGCTTGGGCGTGGACGACATGCGGGACGGCCAAGAGGACGACTAACGCAGCCAGCGGCGCAGTTTTGAGCATAGCGCCGGGGAGTATAGCAGCGGATCTTCGCGTCGCCCCTTTGGGGCGTACTCGTTCAACTCGTCAACGGCAATTGACGGTCCCGTGTTGGTTGTCCAATGGCTAGCTGCGACCCCCGGTTCCGGAACTCCCCCAGATTTTCTGTCGCGATCGCGGGCGCGCGGGACTCCAGCTCGTCAGTAGGAGCATTCCCGTGCACATCGGGTTGCACGCCGATACATCATCCGAAATTTGCGATCGTAAGATCGGGGGCATGCGC
>JBDTWC010000402.1:0-3871 GCA_040006875.1 Acidobacteriota bacterium
TCTCGTCCCGCAACGTCGTCACCGGTGACGACGGCGTTGCCCGTCTCACCTACACCTCGCCGCCGGCGCCGAGGGAAGCCGTCGACAACTACACGGTCGTCACCCTGGTGTTCACGCCCGTCGGCGGCGACTTCAACGGATCCGATTCGCGCTTCGTTGAAGTGCGGGTCGTGCCGCGTGGCGTCATCCTCCCGCCCAACGGCGCTCCCGTGCCCGCGTTCATCGTCACGCCCACGCCGGTCACCACATATACGCCCGTGACCTTCGATGCCTCGAGCACCACCGACGAGGGAAAACCTTGCGGCGCTGGATGCAGCTACGCGTGGGACTTCGGCGACGGCTCGTCGGCCGCTGGAATGATCGTCTCGCACGAGTTCAAGCTCGCCAACAGCTACAGCGTGCGCCTGAGCGTGACCGACGGGCGTTACCAGACGACCACGACGTCGCAGACCGTGACGGTGGTGGGCACCGAGAAGCCGAAGGCCGACTTCGTCTTCTCGCCGACGGCACCGCGCGCCGGCCAGCAGATCTTCTTCAACGCCGCGGCCTCCACTGCCGCGCCCGGCCACAACCTCGTGGCCTACGATTGGGACTTCGGCAGCGGCCGTACCGGCAGCGGCCTCACCGTCGCTAAGGGCTACGAGACTGCTGGCGTCTACAGCGTCACCCTCACGGTCACCGACGACACCTTCCAGCCCTCGGGCAAAGGCGTGGTCACCAAGGTCGTCACCGTCATCGTTCCGTAGAGATACCGTGGCTCCATCTCGCATCGACGAATTGCGACGCCGGGTCCAGAACGACCCGGCGTCGATCGCCTTCGCTCAACTGGCCGAGGAATACCGGCGATCCGGGCAGACGGCCGAGGCGGTACGTGTGTGCCGGGAGGGCCTCACGCGCCATCCCGGTTACTTGTCCGCGCGCGTCACGCTCGGCCGTGCCTTGCTCGACCTCAGCGAGCTGAGCGAGGCGCGGGAGGAACTGGAGTTCGTGGTCGCGGAGGCGCCGGAGAACCTGGCCGCCGTACGCGGCCTGGCCGAGATCTTCCACCGCGAAGGGCTGACCGCCGAGGCGCTGAACTACTACCAGCGCGCTCTCGCGCTGGCCCGACACGATCCGGAAATCGAAGAGATCGTGCAGCAGCTGTCGCGCACGATTGGGGCCGCGACCGCCAGTCCGAACAATGGCCTGTCGTTTGAAGAGGCCCATCAGGAACTGCTCTCGGCCGCCGAACGCCTGCCGCTGGCACCCAAGACCGTCGACACCACGCAGGGTCGTAACGCCGACGAGGGCGCGACCGCGCCCTTCGACTTCGACCGCCTGGTGGCTGCTCTCGGTACGCCGTCAGCACCGCCGCAACTCGAAGCGGCAGTGGCAGGAATCCCGACGGCGGTGCAGTTTGTGGCCCCGGATGTGGTGTCGCTCGGTCCCGATCCGTTCGCGGCGCTCGAGGCCGAACTCCGCGCCAGCGAAGCAGCGGGCGTAGCCGACAAGGTCGCACCCTGGTCACCTCCGGACGCCGTGACTCCTGCCGAGGCGGTGGCGGCCGAGCCGGACCTGGCGGTGGCGATGCCCGACGTACTCGAGGTGTCGGCACCGCTGGCCGAAACGATTGAAGAGGTCGCGGCCTTCGTGGCCACGCAGCCCGAACCGGCCCACGCTGCCGACTCGTTCCCGTCCGCTGACGAGGGCGGGTTGGATTCGTTCCCGATCGCATCGGCCGCCCAGCTAGACGACTTCGTCGACTCCGTTGACCTCACGTCGGCGCAGCTGGCGGCCGACGACCCGGAAACGCCGGCGGTTGCCGAGGCGCGGCCCGTCGTCGAGGTTGCGGAGGTGGTCGGAATTCCAGAGATTCCGGAGGTGTCCGAGGTCCTGGCGCCGGCCCAGCCTGACGCGCCGACCGTGGCGGCGGTGCAAGATGCGCCCGAAGTGCTCGAGACCCTGACCGCACTGGGCGTGGTCATCATGGAGTCGCCTCAGGCCGAGTTGCTCGAAGCGCCCGAGGCCGGTCCGGTGACTGCGGAGCAGCCGGCTTCTCGTTCCGAGGGCGTGCTCGACGAGCTCGAGAACTGGCTCAGCACGCTGCAAGACCGCTCGAGCCAATAGCACGCCGTCCGGCGTGTTGCGGCTGCCATGCCAGCGCCCGTTGAACTGCTCGCCTCACGCCTGGCCCGGCTGTGCGCCGCCGTGCGCCAGTCAGGAGCCGACGCGCTGGTCGTGTCGCACCCGCCCAATCTCCTCTACCTCTTGGGCGTCTCGGCCTCAGCGGGGCTGGCCGTCGTTGCGGCCGACGCGGTCACGATCATCGCCGATGAGCGCTACCGCGAGGCGTTCGCGCAGGCCGCCGAGCCACTGCCCACGGCCTCGGTCGTGGCGGTGGGCGTCGGTTCGAGTTATGAACAGACCCTGGCCACCGTGCTCAGGGAGATGGGCGTCGCCACCGTCGGGGTCGAGGCCGAGTCGATGACCCTCAGCCGGGCCAGTGCGATTCGCCGCCAGCTCCAACCCTCGGGCGGCGTCGTGCTGGTTGAAACCGACGGCACCGTCGAGCTGCTCCGCATGGTCAAGGATCCGTGGGAACAGGCCATATTCCGCGCCGCCGGGGCTCGGCTGACCGAAGTCGCCGCGTGTATACTGCCCAAGGTGTCGGCGGGGCGACGAGAACGTGACGTCGCTTCGGAGATCGAGGTCGCGCTGCGCGCGGGCGGCTTCGAGCGACCGGCATTCGACACGATTGTGGCGGCGGGTCCGAATGGTGCCCGGCCGCACCACCGGGCCGGCGACCGGCGCATCGAGCCGGGTGACCTGGTGGTAGTTGATTTCGGGGGCGTGCTCGACGGGTATGCCGTCGACATGACCCGCACAGTGGCCGTGGGGGCGATCGGGCGCGACGAGCGGTCTTGGCTGCGCGCGGTAGCGGCAGCCCAGACGGCGGCCATCGCCGCCATCAAGCCGGGTGTGCGTCCGTCGGAGATCGACGCCGCCGCTCGGTCGGCTTTGCATGAAGCCGGGCTGGGCGAGCATTTCGTGCACAGCACGGGGCACGGCCTGGGACTCGAGATTCACGAGCGGCCGACGATTGGCCCGCGCGGCGACGCGGTCGGGCCACTTGTCGTGGGCATGGTGTTCACGGTCGAGCCGGGGGTATATATTCCCGGTCGCGGCGGAGTCAGAATCGAAGACGACGTGATTGTCACAGCAACCGGAGCGGAGCGCCTGACGGGCGCCGTGCCGGGTTTCGAGGCCCATGAATCCTGACGACATCAAGCAGCTGCTCGACCTCGTGCAGAGCCACGACCTGGCCGAGTTTGAATTCGAAGAAGGCACCTTCAAGCTGCGCGTGAAGCGCGGCGGTCCACACGTGGTCACGCACGTGACCCAGATGCCCCCGCCCGCCCCGGCCGCGCTGCCGGCATCGCCCGGGCTGCTGCCCGGGCCGGCGGCCGCGGTTGAAGACGGCGCCGAGCTGGCGATCGTGAAGTCGCCGATCGTGGGCACGTTCTATCGCGCCGCCGAGCCCGGTGCGCCCGATTTCGCCAGCGTCGGCGATCAGGTCAAGAAGGGGCAAGTGCTCTGCATCATCGAAGCGATGAAGCTCATGAACGAGATCGACTCGGAATACGACGGCGAGATCGCCAGCGTCTACGTGGAGAACGGACAGCCCGTGCAGTACGGCGAGCGGATCTTCGCCATCCGCTTGCGCAACTGAGGCCGCCCATGTTCAAGAAGATCCTGGTCGCCAACCGCGGGGAAATCGCCCTGCGCGTCATCTTCGCCTGCCGCGAACTCGGCATCAAGACGGTAGCGGTCTATTCGGAGGCCGACGAGAACTCGCTGCACGTGCGCTTTGCCGACGAAGACATCTGCATCG
>JBDTWC010000403.1:0-3864 GCA_040006875.1 Acidobacteriota bacterium
TGCTGCCGCGCGACTCCGACCTGATCTCGGCCGTGGTCCCTAACGGCACCACCGTGGCCGGCATGCTCGGCAAGCACCTGCTGCCTGAGTCGGAGCTGTCGGCGCTGGTGCAGGCGGTGACCTCGAGCTTCGATGTGCGGAAGCTGCGCGCCGGTAACATCTACAAGATCGACCGCCTGTTCGACGGCCGCATCCGCTCCTTCGAGTATGAGATCGACCCGACCCGCGCGCTGCGCGCCTCGCGTCGCGATGGCGATATCGCGCTCTTTGAAGCCGAAGTGGTCGAGTTGCCGCGCACCGTCACCCGGGTGGTCGTCGAGGGCACCATCGACCGCGCCGCGCCGTCGATCAGCGCGGCGCTGGACCGCGCCGGCGAGCGCCTCGACCTGGCCCTGTCGCTGGCCGACATCTTCGGCGGCGAGATCGACTTCAACAGCGGCCTCCAGCCCGGCGACCGCTTCCGCGTGGTGGTCGAGAAATCGGTGCGCGACGACGGCGTCTTCACCGGCTACGGCCCAGTGCAGGCGGCCGAGTTCGTGAACGACGGCCGCACTCTCACCGCCATGCGCTTCCTGCCGCCCGGCGGCAAGCCCGGCTACTTCGACCAGGACGGCCGGTCGCTGACCCGCTTCTTCTTGAAGTCGCCGCTCAAGTTCGAGCCGCGCATCACGTCGCGGTTCTCCAGCGGCCGCATGCACCCGGTGCTCAACTACGTGCGCGCGCACAACGGCGTCGACTACGGTGCACCCACCGGCGCCCCGATCGTGAGCGTGTCGAGCGGCGTCGTCACCTTCGCCGGTTGGACGAGCGGCGGCGGCCGCACCGTGCGTGTGAAGCACGCCAGCGGCTACGAGAGCGAGTACATGCACATGTCGGCGATTGCCGGCGGCATCCATCCGGGTGCGCACGTCGGGCAGGGCGAAGTGGTCGGCAGCGTCGGCATGACCGGCACCGCCACGGGGCCGCATTTGCACTACGGGCTGCGCAAGAACGGCGCCTACGTGAATCCCGTGGCCGAGCACGAGAAGCTGCCGCCGGGCGAGCCGGTGCCGGCGGCCATGCGCGCCAGCTTCGCGACCGAGCGCGACCTGCTCTTTGCCGCGCTGCGCCAGCCGGCCCGCACGCTGCACGCCAACGAAGAGTAGAGGGCACCTCTGTGCCGCCGGCGGAGGAGGGATCGAGATGACGCCGTCGTTTCTGCCCGCGCGCGTCGCGGCCTTCCGCCAGCTCCACACCGCCGGCTGCTTCGTGATGCCGAATCCCTGGGATGCCGGCAGCGCCCGCGCGCTGGCGCAGATCGGCTTCCCGGCCGTGGCTACGACCAGCGCCGGCTTCGCGTGGTCGCGCGGCACTCACGACAACCAGGTGGGTCTTGAAGCGATGCTCGCGCATCTGCGCGACATCGCCGCCGCCGTCGAGGTGCCGGTGAATGCCGACTTCGAAGGCGGCTTCGCCGTGGCGCCGGCGCAGGTCGCCGAGCACGTGCTCTTGGCCACCGCCACCGGCGTGGCTGGTCTGTCGATCGAAGACTCCACCGGCGCTGCCGCTGCGCCGCTCTTCGATCGCGCGCTGGCCCTGGCGCGCATCCGCGCCGCCCGGGCGGCGATCGATCAGAGCGGCACCGGCGTGCTGCTGACCGCGCGCTCCGAGGGATTCATCGTCGGCCGCCCCGATCTCGACGAGACCACCGCGCGGCTGCGCGCCTATGCCGAAGCCGGCGCCGACTGCGTCTATGCGCCGGGCATCCGTACCGCTGCCGAGGTCGCGGCGATCGTGGAGGCGGTGGCGCCCACGCCCGTGAACCTGCTCGTGAGCGGCGACTACTTCACCGTGGCCACGGCCACGGCCCTCGGCGTGCGCCGCATCAGCGTGGGCGGCGCGTTGGCGCGCGCCGCCTGGACCGGTTTCCTGCAGGCTGCTCGCGAGATCACGGAGCAGGGCACGTTTGCGACGCTGGCGGCGGCCGTGCCGTCGTCGGAGATCAACGCGCGCTTTCCCCGAGGCTAGCGCCACCAGACGCGAGGCCTGGTCATGGCTCGAGCCCAGCTGCAGCACCGCCTACGCCTCGAGGCAGCTCGCGCCGCGCCGGCTCGGCTCGTTCACGTCCGAGGCGCGCCCAACCGCTTGACTACGGCGTGAGGTCGGGCCGGTAGCCGTCCACGAACTCCATCACCGAGGCCGCCTCAGGCATGTCCTTGGCCCGAAAGCGGATCGAGTGCGCGCCGGTCCGCTCGAACATCGGCAAGAAGGCCAGCAGCTCGGCCGGAGTGTAGTTCTTGAAGGTCACGTCGACGACCAGCGGGCCCTGCGGCTTGTAGGGTGGCAGCGAGGCGCGGCGCGCCAGGCCGGCCTTGACCTTGGCGGTGATCTCGGCGAGGGCCGCTTGCGGCGTCAGCGTAAGTGCCGAGTGAAAGCCGAGCGAGCGCTTGGTCTCGGCCCCCTCGATGTTGCCGATCACCTTGCGGATCTCGGCAATCGCGGCGTCGTCGCCCGACACCATCACGACCGGCACGTTGAAATGGCCGGCGATGGCCGCATTCCAGGCGCCTTCGGTCATCTCCACGCCGTTCAGCGCCACCCGGGCCAGCGTTGCGCTCGAGAACGTATGGGCGCGCACCCCGGTGGGATTGGTGGTGGAGGCGTGATAGCCGATGTAGATGGCGGCGTCGAAGGTCTGGTCGATGCCGGCCATCATGCCGAGCTTGCGGGGCCAGGAGCGGACGATCTTCACGCCGGCCGGGAACTGCTCGATGAGCAAGTTCTCGCCGTTGCCGTGTGCGTCGGCGACCACGATCTCGGTGGCCCCGGATTCCTGCGCCGCCGTCACCGCGGCCAGGGCCTCCTTGGTCATGAACCCGCGGAAGCGCTCGTATTCGAAACCCTGCGGACCGAGTTGATCGCCGGTCACGACGCCGGCCACGCCTTCCATGTCCACCGAGATGTGCACCTTGAGGCCGCGCGGCTGCGTGCCCGCCGGCTGGCCCATCAGGGCGAAGAACGCGACGAGGGCGACGAGGCCGCGACCAGTCATGCCAGCTCCTGTGCCGGCGCAATGGGCGCGCGGCCTGAACACTATAGCCCCGCCCCAATCGCCGGTGCGATAGCATGAGCGCCGACCGTTCCTGACATGGCCACCATCGCAATCGGCGACATCCACGGCCAGCTGAAGCCGCTCTGCGATCTGCTCGAGCGCGTGCGGCCCAACGTTGGTGCCGACGACACGGTGGTGTTCCTGGGCGACTACATCGATCGCGGCGCCGACACGCGCGGCTGCGTCGACGCGATTCTCGACTTCACGGCCACCGTGCCGGCCACGGTCGTGTGCCTGCGCGGCAATCACGAAGAGTGGATGCTGCGCACGATGCACGACTACACGCACCATTCGTGGCTGCTCGGCATGGAGGCATACCACACCATCGGCAGTTACTCGGCGACGGCCGCGCAGGCGATCCGCGCTGCGGCTCGCGCCGCCGGCGGCGCCGTACACGCCGGATCGTGCGCGCTGCCCTATGAGCTATTCTTCGCCGCGCTGCCCGATGCGCACCGCGAGTTCTTCGCCACGCTCGGCCTGTGTCACGAGACGCCGGAGTGCCTGTGCAGTCACGCGGGACTGGATCCGGCAGCGACGGCACTTGCCGATCAGGACGAGGCCCTGTTATGGGGCGCGCACGGCTTCCCTCAGGCCTACGGCGGTACACGCGTGGTCCTCTACGGTCATATGAACAACGCGCAGGTTGACGATGACGATTGGCCGCATCCGCGCGTCATCGGCAACACTTACGGTCTCGATACCATCGCCCATGGCGTGTTGACCGCGATACGATTGCCCGGTCCCTACGTGCTGCAGAGCGCGCGCTACGAGCG
>JBDTWC010000404.1:0-3853 GCA_040006875.1 Acidobacteriota bacterium
CGTGGCCGAGACGCTGGCGGCGCGCGGCTTCTTCGTGGTCGGCTTCGACGCCAAGACGTATCTCTCGAGTTTCGCCGCCGGTCAGGCGACCCTGCGGCGGGGGGGTCGCTGACGTGGGCGGGGCGGCGTGGCGGGAACGCGTCCGTGCGGCGCTGCCGGCGCTGGTCGGCCTGGCGCTCTTCCTGGTCGCACTCGAGGTGCTGCGCATCGAGCTGCGCACGGTCACCTGGCACGAGATCACCGCCGATGTGCTCAGCACGCCGTGGCCGCGCCTGTTGCTCGCCGTGGCCATCACCGCCCTCAACTACCTGGTGCTCGCCAGCTACGACGTGCTCGCCTTCGAGTACATCGGCAACCCGCTGCCGGCCGCCCGTGTCATGGGCGTGTCGCTGCTTGCCTTTGCCGTGGCCAACACCGTGGGTCTGGCCGTGCTGTCGGGCGCCACGGTGCGCTATCGCTTCTACTCGCGCTGGGGCGTGACCGCCGAAGAACTGTCGCGGCTGGTGCTCAGCTACTCGGTGACGTTCTGGTTGGGCCTGCTGGCCCTCGGCGGGTTCAGCTTCGCGATGAGTCCCCTGCCGGCGCTGCAAGCGCTGCCCGCCTCGCGGTTCGTGCCCGTCGCTGGCGTGGCATTGATGCTGATTGTGGCGGGATATCTGGTCGCCACGGTGCTCTACCGCAAGCCGATCCGCTTCCGCACCGTCAGGGTGTCGCTGCCCACCCCCACCCTGGCGCTGAAGCAACTGCTGGTGTCGGCGCTAGACTGGGCGCTGGCCGGGGCCGCGCTCTACGCGCTCTTGCCGCCGAGCGAGCTGCCGTTCCTCACTTTCCTTGGCTCGTATCTGGTGGCGGTGCTCGTCGGCATGGTCAGCCACGTGCCGGGCGGGGTCGGCGTGTTCGAAGGACTGATCGTGCTGCTCCTGGCGCCGTTCCTGCCCTCGACCGCATTGCTGCCGGCGCTTGTGGCCTACCGCGCCGTCTATTACCTGCTGCCGTTCGTGCTGGCGATGGTGGCGCTGGTGGTCGATGAGGCCTATCAACGGCGGCTGCACCTGGCCCGCGCTGGGGCATGGCTCGGCGGCTGGGCCGAACAGCTCACGCCAAAGGTGATGGCGGCGGTGTCGTTCTTCTCGGGCAGCGTGCTGCTGTGGTCGGGGGCGACGCCGGCGGCACCCGGACGCCTCGATCTCGTCGACCGCGTGCTGCCGCTCGGCGTGGTCGAGGCGTCGCACTTCATCGGCAGCCTGGCCGGTGTCGGCCTGTTGCTGCTGTCGCAGGGCCTGGCACGGCGTCTCGATGCCGCCTACTACTTGTCGGCGCTGCTGATCGTCGTCGGCATGGCGACCTCGCTCCTCAAGGGCTTCGACTACGAAGAGGCGACGCTGCTGCTCCTGGTGCTGCTCGCGCTCTACCAGGCGCGGCCGGCGTTCTACCGCCGCGCCGCCTTCTTCGAGACGTCGTTCTCCGCCTCGTGGCTCGTGGCCCTGGCCGGTGCGCTGGTGGCGTCGATCTGGCTCGGCTTCTTCGCCTTCAAGCACGTCGACTACTCGCGCGAGCTGTGGTGGCAGTTCGAGCTGCACGGCGAGGCCTCGCGCTTCCTGCGCGCCTCGGTCGGCGCGTCGGTCACGGTGCTGCTGGTCGGCATGGCCCGCCTCCTGCGCCACGCCCCGCACGCGATCGACGCGCCGAGCGCCGCCGCTCTCGCCGACGCGCTGCGCGTCATCGCCACGCAGCCGCATACGACCCCGAACCTGGTGCTGCTCCGCGACAAGGCGCTTCTCTTCACCGACGCGCGCGACGCCTTCCTGATGTACGGCGTGCAGGGCCGGACCTGGGTGGTGATGGGCGATCCGGTGGGGCCGGCGAGCGCGGTGCCGGAACTGGTGCGCGCGTTCCTCGAACGTTGCGACGACTTCGGCGGCGTACCGGTGTTCTACCAGGTCGGCCCCGGCCACATGCACCACTACGCCGACTTCGGTCTCACCTTCGCAAAGCTCGGCGAAGAAGCGCAGGTGGATCTGTCGACGTTCACGCTCGCCGGCAGCCAGGGCTCCAGGCCACGCCAGGCGGTGCGCCGTCTGGAGAAGGACGGCGGCACCTTTCGCGTGGTGCCGGCCACCGAGGTACCAGCCCTGATGCCGCAACTGCGCGCCGTGTCCGACGACTGGCTGCGGCACAAGGCCGGTGCCGAGAAGGGCTTCTCGCTCGGGTTCTTCGACGAGACGTATCTGTCGGCGTTCCCGGTTGGCGTGGTGGAGCAGGACGGTCGCATCGTGGCTTTCAGCAACGTGTGGCTGGGGGCCGGCAAAGTCGAGCTGTCACTCGACCTGATGCGCTACGCCGAGCACGCGCCCCGCGGTGTGATGGAGTCGCTGCTCGTGCACCTGATGCTGTGGGGTAAGGGCGAGGGCTTCACGCGGTTCGCGCTCGGCATGGCGCCGCTCTCGGGCTTCGAGAAGGGCTCGCCGCTGGCGTCGCTGTGGAACAAGCTCGGCACGCTCGTCTACGAGCACGGCGAGGCGGTCTACAGCTTCCAGGGCCTGCGTGCGTTCAAGGCCAAGTTCAACCCCGAGTGGGAGCCGCGCTATCTGGCGTATCCTGGCGGCCTGCGCTTGCCGCGGATCCTCGCTGACACCTCGGCGCTCATCGCCGGCGGCTACCGCAACATCGTGCTGCACTGATCCGCGAAGACTATGACGACGACCCCATCACGTTTGACCGTGCCGGCGTGGCGGATCGCGACGCAGGCCGTGACCGCGGCTTTGGTCGCGTATGTCATGGCCGGTACGGCGGAGGTCGCCCTCATTCGCGTGTTCCAGCCGACCGAGTGGGAACTGGCCTGGGTCAGCGACGTGATGCTGGCCGGCGCCTTCGGTGTGGCCGTCTATCTGTGGCGCCATCTCAGCGCCACGCGGGCGGCGCTGCTCGATCACGAGCGCACGGAACTCGTGCTCGACACCCAACTCGCCCTGGCCGCCGACCTGCAGCGCCGCCTGTTGCCGACGCTGCCGGCCAGTGATGGCCGGGTCGAGTGGGCGGCCGATCTGCAGTCCGCGGGCAAGATCGGCGGCGACTTCTACGATCTCGTGTCCTTCTCCGACGGCCGCCAGATGCTGCTCGTGGCCGACGTATCGGGCAAGGGCATTCCGGCCGCGATGGCGCTCTCGACCTTGCGCGCGGCGTTCCGCACCATAGCCCGGCCCGACGTGGGTCCGGGTGCCCTGCTCACGGCACTGTCGGCGATGCTGCACGAGCAGTGGGCCGGCGCCCCCTACCTCACCGCGATCGCGGTCCTGGTCGATGCGGCAGGTGGCGCGCTGCGCTACGCCAATGCCGGCCATCCCGCCGGGGTCGTGGCTGGTCCGCGCGGCACGCGCACGCTCGACTCGCTCGGCCCGCCGGTGGCACTTCTGCCCGGCACGGTCTACTGCGAGCGTGCGGTGCCGCTCGATCCCGGTGACCGCTGCGTGTTCGTGAGCGACGGCGTCACCGAAGCGATCGGCGACAACGCCGCCGCGTGTCTCGAGGATCTCGTGTGCGCGGGCGGGGCCGCGCCGGGCGCGGTGCACGACCTGTGCGCGTCGGTGATGGCGGCGGCAGCCAGCGGCTCTGGTCCTGACGGGGTGCCCGACTGGCAGGACGACCGCACGGTGGTGGCCTTTGCCATCGTCGTCGGCGCCCGCGAGGACGTGCCCATCGGTGCGCATGTGGTGGCGGCGGCCCGCGCGGTGGTCACGTGAGCAGGCGCGTGCGTGTGCCCCCGGTCGTCCTCGCGCTGGTCCTCACGTGGATCGGCGTCGGACCCCAGGCCGCAGCCGCACCCGCGCAGTCACAAGTGGCGGCCGCCGCCGCA